>DAIQOU010000045.1:0-16909 GCA_036787725.1 Bacteroidales bacterium | reverse complement strand
GGTCAACTTCCTTATATCGGAATACGCCATGCCTGTAAAGGCTGAAAAAATGAACAAATCACGGGTAAGGTTGCGGAAATAGGTATGAAAATCGGTTGACATGATTTTCTTTAGTTCCTCATTTGTCAGATAACGGTGTATGCTTTTGCCTCTTACGGGTTTATACTCCGCAAACGGGTCTGCGGGAATATAGCCTTTATTGACGGCTATACGGACGATTTTGCGAAGCGGTACGATATAATTCAATATGGTATTGGGCTTCATCTTTAGTTCTATCCGCAAGTAAAAATCAAAGGCTTCAATAAAGGCAAAGTTCAGTTGCCTGAAAGACATATCCTTTACATGATATTTCTTCAATAGGAACTCCGATAAGTGACGGTAAGCATCACGATACTTTCTGTAGGATGATTTTTTTCTGTCAATACCGACACGTTTACTGTAGACTTCGTTATGTTCGGCAAACATTTTCAGAAGTGTTTCCTGAACGGATGCAATACCCTGAAAGGCGTTTTTTACTTCTTCGGCAGTTACCCGTCCTTTGTTTTGTAATAATTCCCTGTAATGCCTGTTAATACTAAGATTGATTTTATCAATCTTACGGTTTACGTCTAAAGCGTGGTGGCTCTTGCCGTCCATACGCCCCGCTTTTGCGTTCCATTTGGAAGCATCGGCTTCGAGTTTTGCACTAAACTGTGCCATTGTCCGACCAATGGAAATACGTCCCATAACAGGACACAACCCGTTTGTTTTTGACTGGTTCTTTTTAAGGTAGAACAGAACTTTCAATTCTTCTTTCATTTTACTCACTTTTTACTGGTTACAAAATTATTTCCTTAGTGAGCTATTTGAAGAATGGAAAACGCAGACAATCAGCGACTAACAATGACGGTTATTACCTATCCGTTACCTTTTTCTTTTCATCGGTGTAAATTATCCCGATTTTCTTTGATTTACTGCTTGTTACCTAATTCAAAACAGGTAATGACTTGGTAACGGAACTCTGTCCTGAACTGTCTGTTTTTGGCATTTTCGCCTGTCCTGATAGACAGACACTAAACGCCAATCAGCACTGATTTACAAAGAGTTGCTTCATTTGTCCGTCATTGGCTTTTCTACTGGTGGGTTTCACCGGGAAGATGCGGTTCTTGAACAAGAAGAAAAAAAGGAAACAGACAATGAAAAAAAGAAAATTTCTTGGATAAAATTACTTTCATATCGTCAGACCTGGTCTTTTTTCTTCGGAAAGTTTTTAACCGATGGGGTATGGTGGTTTTTCTTATTCTGGCTACCCGCCTATCTGAAAGCGCAATATAACCTTACCGGTACGGAGATTATGTTGCCCATAGCAGTCTTATACAGCATGACCGTTGTAGGAAGTATTGGAGGAGGTTGGTTTCCTGCCTATTTCATTAAAAAAGGGATGCAAATATACAATGCAAGGATGAAAGCCATGCTAATTATAGCATTTATTCCTCCGATAGTGCTTTTAGCCCAGTTTTTGGGAAATATAAGCCTTTGGTTTCCGGTCATTTTAATAGGGATCGGGTGTTCTGCACACCAGGCTTGGTCTGCCAATATATTCACAACCGTTTCCGACATGTTTCCCAAGAAGGCGATCGGATCGGTTATCGGAATAGGGACCATGGCGGGAGGATTGAGCGGAGTATTGGTATCTCTTACTGTAGGAGTCTTACTGGATCATTTTCAGGCCTTAAACAGTATCGGAACAGGCTATACAATCATATTTTCATTTTGCGGCCTTGCTTATTTGCTGGCATGGATTGTTATGAAATTATTTGTACCTAAATTTACACCCATAACGAATCTTTAAAATATTATTTATCATGAAAAGAATATCACTATTAATTATTTTCTCGGTTCTTATCCGGTGGACTTCCGGCCAAGAAATCGCTTCTATTATCGTTGAAGCAGGTGCTACCGACAGATACGAAACCCCGGTTACCATTTCGTTGGATAATCTTACTTTTTTGCCTGATTCGTTAATCGTTTTACTTGAATGGGAAAAAAAGACAAAAAAAGAGATCCCATATCAAATAGAACATTTACCTCAGGGCAGAACTATCTCATGGATAGCAACTTCCGGAACAAAAGCAAATACAAAACGTAAATATACCTTGGAAAAAGGTCAACCGGAAGTATTAAAAAACGTTATCAACGTAAACAATACCGGAGAGGCAATATTAATCACTTCCGGAGAAGATAAAGTGGTGTCCTATCACTATGAAACCATGCCTGCTCCCAAAGGAGCCAAGTACGAATTCAGACGCAGCGGATTTATACATCCGTTGTGGTCTCCCGACGGTGAAGTCCTAACGGATGTGCAACCTAGTGATCATTATCACCATTACGGTATATGGAATCCTTGGACAAGAAGTACATTTGAAGGAAAAAGCGTAGATTTCTGGAACTTGGCCGACGGACAGGGGACCGTTCGATTCAAAGCTTTTAATTCACTCACCGGCGGAAATGTCTTCGGCGGATTGAAAGTGCTTCAAGAGCACGTTGTTTTCTATCCGGGTTATGAAAAGATTGCCATGAACGAACTGGTAACCATGAAAGTATGGAATGTGAAGGATGAAAATGACAATAAAGTATGGTTGTGGGATTTTTCGAGTACATTAAATCCGTTCTCCTCTTCTATTGTGCTGAACGAATACCGGTATGGAGGATTCAGTATACGCGCTACACCCGAATGGACCGTAAAAACGAGCGAGATATTAACTTCAGAAGGGAAAAACAGAAAAGACGGCGACAACACAACAGCTCGGTGGATGTTTTGTAACGGAAATGCCAACGGAAAACAATCGGGGGTAATGTTTTTAAGCTATCCCGCCAATTATAATTATCCGGAACCCATAAGGATCTGGCCGGAAAATTTAAATTATGTATTTATGAATTTCAGTCCCACTAAAAACAAAGATTGGAGTTTAGAAGCCGGGAAAGACTATACTTTACGCTATAGAGTGGTTGTTTATTCCGGTAAGATGACGGCAGAAAAAGCAGAACAATACTGGCAGGATTTTGCAAACCCGCCCGCAGTATCCATAAAAATTAACAAATAAAATAATTATGAGTATTTCAAGAAGAAGTTTTTTAAAAAGAGCAGGCATATTAGGAGCATCGGGTCTGATCATGCCTACCATAGTACCGGCAAGCGTGTTCGGAAAAAATGCGCCGAGCAACAAGATAAATGTTGGGATGATAGGAGTGGGAAGAATTTCCCGCGGGCATGATTTCCCGGGAGTAGCCGGCTATGAATATGCAAAAGTAATGGCTGCATGTGACGTGGATCGAAACAGATTGGAAGACGGAAAAAAATTAATTAATGAATTCTATGCAAAAAAAACAGGCAAATCTTACAATGGCGTAACTACTTACGAAAATTATATGGATTTGCTTACCAACAAGGATATAGATGCCGTTGTAATCAGCACACCCGATCATTGGCATGCAAAACAAACGATTGATGCGGTATATGCAGGTAAAGACGTTTATTTGCAAAAACCGGCCTCCCTCACCGTGGAAGAGGGAAGATTAATGAGTAATGCCGTTAATAAAACAGGACGTATATTTCAGGTGGGCAGTCAGCAACGCTCGTGGAAACAATTCCGGGAAGCTGTAGAATTTGTAAGAAACGGCAGAATAGGAAAATTAATTTCTTGCGAAGTAAGGCTGCCGGGCGACCCGGCCGGAGGAAGAACCGAAGAAATGCCGGTTCCCGAATATTTAAACTATGATCTATGGCTCGGTCCAACACCCTATGTCTATTATACGGAAGATAGGATACAACCGCAGAAAGGCTATGGCAGACCGGGTTGGTTACGTTGCGAACAATTTGGTTCGGGGATGATAACGGGATGGGGAACTCATCATTTCGATACCGTTCACTGGGCCATGAATCTGGAGTATTCCGGTCCCGTTGAAATAAGCGGAACAGCCGAATTTCCTACTTCCGGCTTATGGGATGTGCATGGAGATTTCCAAACAGAACTTCTTTATCCCAACGGGGTGAAAGTGTATGGCCTGACCGAAAACAATACCGATAAACCCAACGGAATCTTATTTACGGGAACCGAAGGGTGGATATTTGTCAGCCGTGGAGATCAACAGGTCACATCCAGTGATCCGAACCAACCCAAAAGCAGGGTAAAAGCCCTGGATGCAAGCGATCCAAAGATACTTTCTCCCTTAGGCGAAGGAAGTTGGAGAGCTCCGGTAAGCGATAATCATCATGTAAACTGGCTGGAAGCCGTGAAAAACAGAACTCAACCGTTAACTTCGGCCGAAATAGCCCATCGCTCTTGTACAGTTTGCTTACTTCAACACATAGCGATGAAACTTAAAAGAAAATTGTATTGGGATCCGCTGAAGGAAAAATTCAAAAATGATGATGACGCGAATAAAATGCTATCCAGAACTTACAGAGCCGGATACGAATTACTTTAGAAATAATTAAATCGTATGAAAACATATATCAGTTCATTAATAACAGCTTCTTTATTCTTTTCTATGTTGTTATTTGTACAATGTACTTCCGAAAAAGATAAGGGTATTACCCTTGTCGTATTGGATCCGGGACATTTTCATGCGGCCTTGGTTCAAAAAACATCTTACGAGAATGTAAACAATGACGTCTTTGTCTATGCTCCGGAAGGAAACGAAGTAAATGATTATCTCAATAAAATAAAAAGTTTCAACGATCGCCCTAACGATCCGACCCGGTGGAATCTAAACACCTATTTGGGTGACGATTTCTTGGATAAAATGCTGAATGACAAAAAAGGAAATGTGGTGGTATTAGCGGGTAACAATAAGAATAAAACGCAATATATCATGGAGTCCATCCGAGCAGGATATAACGTGCTTGCAGATAAACCCATGTCTATTAATTCCGAAAACTATTCTACTTTGAAAGAAGCTTTTAAGCTGGCAGAAGAAAAAGGCTTATTGTTATACGACATTATGACAGAGCGGTTTGAGATAACAACAATTTTACAAAAAGAATTTTCTCAAATTTCAAAACTGTTCGGTCCCCTCTCCAAGGGATCGGCAGAAAATCCTGCCATTATAAAAGAAAGCGTCCATCATTTCTTTAAAAATGTAGCCGGAAGTCCTCTCATTCGACCGGCTTGGTTTTTCGATGTGGAACAAGAAGGAAACGGTATTGTAGATGTTACAACCCATCTTGTGGATTTAATACAGTGGGAATGTTTTCCCGAAAAAGTAATCGATGTCAATCATATTGATGTCTATGCATCCAACCGATGGGCCACTATCCTGAGCAAGGAACAATTTAAAACCGCAACAGGATTGGACAGCTATCCTTCTTATTTACATAAAGATATAAAAGAGGACTCTTTATATGTATATGCCAATGGAGAATTCAATTATACAATCAATGGAATACATGCTCAAGTAATTGTTAAATGGGATTTTGAGGCACCGGCAGGTACCGGCGATACACATTATTCTATAATGAGAGGAGAAAAATGCAATCTTATCATCAGACAAGGGGCCAAAGAAAACTATCAACCGGTATTATATATAGAACCCGTAGAAGGAACTGACCTTGCTCTTTTTAAGTCTGATCTGGAAGAAGCCTTTAATATAATACAAAAAAACTATCCGGGAATCAGCTTAAAAGAACAAGATGAATGTTGGAAAGTAGAAGTTCCGCAAGAATATAAGGTAGGACATGAAGCTCACTTTGGAGAGGTTACTAAAAATTACTTAAGTTATTTAGAAAAAGGAAAACTTCCACATTGGGAAGTTCCCAATATGATAGCTAAATATTATACAACTGCAAAAGCCTTAGAAATGGCAATTAACAAATAAAATTCATTCCAACGTGTTTTTATGAGAAATCCCTCTTAGTATCAATATATATATTATTATTGTCATCTGAGAGGGATTTATTAACCATGGAAACAATTCTTTTTAAGAAAGTTAACATCACAATATTCTCAGAAATAAAATTGAAAAAACGAACTAACAGAAGAACTTTTATTTTTCATATATACTTAATGAATAGGTACAACAATAAATTCAGAATCAATACGTCATGAAAAACATAATGCATGAACAACTCAATCTGGAAATCGGCAGTCCTTTAAAAGTAAAATTTTGCGACTACAGCTATTTCACTTATCCCTGGCATTTTCATCCGGAAATAGAAATTATATATATAATAAAAAGCACCGGCACACGGTATGTCGGAGATCATATAGGGAGGTTTGATACGGGAGATCTGGTTTTGTTGGGAAGTTACATACCTCATATGTACAGAAGCGATGAAGAATATTATACTAATAATCCTTCTAAAAGAGTATATGCGGTAACGATCCAATTTGCTCAAACATTTTTTAATTTCTCCATGAAAAGTTATCCGGAATTTCATCACATAAAACACCTGTTGGAACAAGCAAAAGGAGGAATAAAATTTCATATAGAAACAGAATCACGGTTAGGTACAAAAATAATAAATCTTGTCAAACTGAAAGGACTGGAAAGGCTGCTGTCTTCTATTGAAATATTACATCTCCTCAGCCAAATGGAAAACAGGAAAGAATTGAACCTAGAGCCAACCCTATATTCCAATTTGATCTTCAGTGATGCCCGATTGTCACGAGTACTGCAAAAAATCAATAAGGAATATCGAAATCCGATAACATTAGAAGAAATAGCCCGATATGCCGGAATGCATGAAAGTGCTTTTTGCAGGTATTTTAAACAAAAAACGAGTAGAACTTTCAACCAATATATTAGTGAACTTCGAATAGGATATGCGTGTCGTCTTATGCTGGAAAACAGATTAACCATCGCACAAATATGTTATGAATGCGGTTTTAATAATATATCCAACTTCAACCGATCTTTCAAAAAATTAAAAGAAATAACACCCACCGAGTATATCGAAAAATATCAAGTAATGAATGCACAAAATAAAGAATTTGAAAATAAACCGGACTTATATGTAAATTACATGAGAGAAAATAATAAAAAGCGCGATTCCTTTGCGATCAACATTGCTTAGAGAAGATCGGTTTTCACACCGGTTGTAAATCCTTGAAGAAAAGAGTAGCGCAAAAGATAAAAAATATGTCGGCATAAAATACCGGCACTCACACTCTTTAGGGTAATTATCTAATATTATTTTAATGTTTTCAACACATCCAATACGGAATGGGCCCAATAATTACGTAAACCAAAACCTCCGCCTTTCCCGTTGGCCGACCAGGTATCGATTAGATCCCGCGTTTTAATATCAAAAAAGACCACATGAAAATAACCTCTTTTGTTCGCTTTATTTAAGAGTTCTCCCACAATCATAAGACCGACACCTTCATTCTGTTCGATAGAAAAATCTTTCACAATATTTTCCAACGTCTCGGAATCTATTTTATACATTTCATTGGTAGTTTTCAGTTCTTCTTCATTTATTTTTCCGGCACGACTTTGCGCTTCTTTAACAAACATTCCGTTTACCGGCTTCTTAAGAAATTTAGATGGATTGTATTTTTTCGGTTCCGAAATAAACAAATCATTGATCCCTTCGAAAGCATACCTGAACTGATAAGGTTCTTCCGAAGCGCCATACACCTTTGCATGCGAAAAATCCACTCCGTAAAAAGTGACCTCAGTAACCCCTTTCAGAATTTCTTTATTTTGTCCGAACACATTTAAGCTCAACAATAAACCTAAAATCAATACTGCTTGTTTCATATCTCTGTTTTTTAATGTTAATTTCCTCTTCAATTAATTATTCAAAATAAGTACATAATTTATTATTATCAAAGAAAACTACCGTAAATCAATAAATTTTACCGTTTTACGGCTCATGGGCGGCATCTGCATCTTAGCAATATATTCGGGAGATTCAAAACTGATTCCGGGAGCGACCCTCACTTTGGAGCGGAACTGATCTTTTATCATTTTTTCGAATTCGGCATCACATTTTTCCGCACACCCTACCCGTACCAATATCTCATCGGTCCCTATATCATTTGTAAATACCTCCACTACATAATTGATTATTTGAGGGATATTATCCAATATATCGAATAAAGCCGGCGGATAAAGGGTAGTCCCTTTGTATTTTATCATTTGACCTTTCCGTCCGATCACCGGTCCCAATCGTATGGTATTACGACCACAAATACAAGGTTCCGTATAATACCGACAAATATCTCCTGTCTTGAATCTCAACAAAGGCATCCCTTCCACCCCTAAGGTAGTTATTGTCACTTCACCCGGTTGTCCTTCCGAAACGGGGCGATCATTGCCATCAAGAAATTCGGCAATAATGAGTTCCGGTTGAAGATGCCCTCCCTTAAAGGCCGGACATTCCGTAAATGAAGACTGCATTTCAGTAGAAGCATAAGTAGAAAACAACTGCATTGTCGGCCATTTTTCGATAATTCTTTTTCCCAACATACTTAATCCGAATGTCTCGGTACGTAATGATTCTCCAATACAAATACATTTTTGCATAGAGCAGTTTTTATGATCAATATTGTTTTTTTCCGCAAACTCGATCAACTTTAGCAAGAAAGAAGGAACTGCAATACCATAAGTAGGATGAATACGAGCAATAGTATCCCACTGAAGTTCCGGTATGCCATTACCTACCCGAACCACCCCCATACCCAATTGACGTGCTCCCATGAAATAAGCCAATCCGGCCATAAATCGACGATCGAGTGTGGTCATCAATTGCAATATATCATCAGTCGTACATCCTGCCGTTGAAAAAGACAAATATTCATTATAGGCCAACCGATCCAAATCGTTCGAAGTAAGAACAAAAGTTATCGGATCTCCCAGTGTACCGGATGTGGTTACATAATCTACCACCCGGTTTTTAGGTACACAAATAAAATCTTCGGCATATTTCTGTAAATCATCCTTTGTTGTAACAGGCAACCGATCCAAGTCTTCAATCGATTGGATTTCGTTCGGATTATATTCTCGTAACATTCTCCCGTAGAATCCGGAATGCTGCCTTAAATAATCCAGCGTTTCTCTCAATCCTGCTTCCTGAAAATCTTTAATCTTTTCCTTTGTTCCAAATTGTATATTACCGTTTCTTTCCATGCGTTCGGGTTTCAATTTTAGATTCAATTCTTTCTTTTTCACGAAGGTGCGGTATCTCTTTTGTTAATGCTTTTTTCCAAAATCGATCCGCCTTCTCATATTCTTTTACACTCTCATAATAATCACCCAATAACTCCCATGTATAATAATATTCGGGGTTGGATTGCTCCAATTTATCTAATGAATCTGCCGGTATCACGGTATTGATGTTTTCCCGGATATACCCGGTCAATCGTTTATAGTCCAGCAGGTTTTTATAAACCGGTCCGTATAAAAATGAGTCTTCGGGAATCATACGTTCTTTACAATCTATTTCATCCCGAAAATCAGTTTCGTCATTCATTATCTTTTTCAGGTCATAGGCAATATACCTTCCCGATTGCCAAGGACCCGCAGATACCCACATCATTCTTTCTTCCGGTTTAAATATAACCGAATGATGAGCAATAAACTGGTTTACGGCTTTTTCATTAGTCAGTCCGATTTCTTGCCTTCCCCGGCCCATACGATCTCTTAACACAGAAGCTGTTCTAACCTCATCCAACGGAATATACTCATTCAATAATTCTTCGACACTCTCATAACGGTACTTACTGTCGGAAGTACGAATATTTTCGATATTCCGCTTATCAGAAGCAAATGCTTCCGATTGGAAATGATTAGTACAAATGATTCGATTCCCTTCCGGGGAAAAAAGATCGATTTTATCCGGAGATTTTTCAATAATAACAGCCCTTTTATCCTTTGCCGATCCGATCAAAATCGATTCGGATACAAATGTTTTTCTTTTCAATGCAATAGTATACGCTTCTTCCACAGTAGAGGCATACTGCAATATTTCACGAACCAACACCGAGATGGGTGTGCATGCCGAGGTGGGAACAGATGATTTGGCTGCATTGATAGTAACTGTCAGGCCGGTTTCGTTCATTCCGGACAAAACCCCCGTCATTCCGGCCCATGCCACCGAAGCAAACTTGTATCCTTGATCGGGATTATAGAACATTACCTGTTTATTTCGGGCAAAATCCTCCCCTACAAAAAAATCAAAATTACGTCCGATAATTAAAGAAGAATCGGCGCTTTCTTCACCCCACAAGGCAAAGGAAGTGCAACCGACCAGCATATAATCCTGCATGGCATGCCCCAGATCATGAGCAGCATGGTAATTTAACTGTCTTTCATACGGAGAAGCTATATAATTAAACTCCTCCGAACAAGACAAGGAAATGCCATATATTTCTCTCCGATATTCTTCCGGGATATTATGAGCCAGGTTACGATTAAACAACAAAGTGAAATAGCCTAAAAAACGCAAATAAGTTTCTGAAGGCACAATTTTTTTTATTTGATCCACAAAAACCTTTTCCTGATAATATAAAAGATCATCCGAAAGTTTTCCGATAGCAACTCCCCGTTCAAAATCTCTTCCAGACACCATCATTTCCCAAAGGCCGGTTTCACTTCTGCGCAAATAATTATCGCCCCACTTCCGGTAATTATTCTCCCGAATCAAGGTATAAGAAGGGATCCCGGTCCTGATTTCCGGTTGTAACATATCTGCCGAAACGATCAGCCCCGTAATGATGGCAGCTGCCGCCAAAAATAAAATCAACAACGACCATCCTATTGTTTTCAGAACTTTCTTCCCCATATCAAGCATTTCCCGCTTTTTTGGCCAAGTATTCCTGCCCTAAGAATTCTGCACAAGTAAACATGGCTGTTAAGGTTACTCCCAATGCACCATGTACATTCATGTTTTGACCTGTAAAATACAGATTACTTAATTTTGTTTTAGGAGAAACAAAACTCAATTCCGGATATTTATAATCCTTCACAATACCGTATGCCGATCCGTCGGTATTTCCCAGATAATCACGATAACTTAAAGGAGTCGTAGTATAAACAGCCTTTATTTTATCAATGAAATCAAATCCCCTTTGTTTAATAAAATCAATCATCTTTTGGGAATAAATTGCTTTAAAATCAAGATACTCCCGCCCCCGATGCTCCGGCTTGGTATTTTCCCATTCTTTTAATTCTGACATATACATGGGAGTAAGCAATATAATTACATCAGAAAAATCACTTCCTTTATTATGTTGATAACAAACCAACGTATAATTTACCTTTTCTTTTGTATTGTTCATATCAAACCACACATCATTCGTTCCATGAACATAATAATTCCGGTTTTGGTAGGGCACGGAATTTTCCTTCATAATCAAATACGAGGTAAATATTCCAAAAGAATTGGGACGTGATTTTATACGGGAGATATAGGCATTTTTGATACAACGATTCTTATCTAATAATTTCAAGGTAACAGCGGGATGCATATTGGAAATAAAAAAATCGGCTTCAAAGATCTCTTCATTATTGACCTCCACTCCGGTTATCTTATTATCCTTTACCATAAAACGGGTTACTTCTTTTTTATTAAGTACGGTTCCGCCGTTTTGTCTTGTCACCTCTATCAATCGTTCTGCAATTTGCATGGTACCGTCCGAAAAACGATAAGCGCTTTCGATATACGAATTATTTATGGTGGCATGATGATAAAGCGTAGCGCTGTCTTTCAATCCCCCGTATAACATGGAGGTGGCTGCAAGAATATTTTGCAACTTTTCATTCTTGGTTATCTTGCGAATGGTATCTGCCGCAGAAGCATAAAAATATTCCATTCCGGATTGGGCAAGAACTCCTTCCTTCAGACGATCGACGCTGATCAAATTCCCGGCTTTTTTCAGTAAATCAACATAGTGTTTCAAGTTTTCCCGTTCGTCCGGAAATTGTTCCGACAATGTATCCACAAACCGTTCATGTCCCATAGCATAATCGTATATTTTTCCTTCAAACAGGATCCTGTCAAAAGCATTCTCATCCAAGCGAATCATGTTCAACTTATCGAGGATACCAAAGTATTTAAAATATTGATGCATTATTTGGCCTTCATCCAGACTGCCTATATAATGAATTCCCGTATCTAATTTATGTCCTTGACGCGTATAAGTTTGCAACGATCCGCCAAACAATGTATTTTTCTCCAATACACAAACATTGTATCCCTCTTTACTCAAAATCGCAGCACATTCCAGACCGTCCAATCCGCTACCCGCAATTATAATATCAAATTTTCCCATTCTATTAATCGGTTTTCTGTTGAAAAAGAAAGAGTGTATTGGAGGTAAATTTATCGTTTCTAAAGCTTTTTACCTGCATGTTATATTTTTCCGCAACTTGATATAATTGTTCGGAAGACAAAAAATGAAGTTTATTCCGTGTCTTATTGAATTTAAATACTCTAGTCGACAATATTTCTGTCAGTCGAGTTACCTTTTGTTCCCGGTTTTGAGAAGCATCTCCATCCCGCACAATAATCATTCCTCCCGGGAGTAATTTTTCTATACATTTCTTCAACAAACTTGACTGTTCTTCTTCTTTCAGGTAATGCAAAACATCATTCAGGATGAACACATTGCTTTTTGGAAGATCATAATTAACTGCATCCGCACACACAAATTTAACATTTTCCGACCGGAGATATGCCCTTTCCGCCACTTTTATTTTATCACAATCATAATCCAAACCCAGAATATGCCGTTTGTACGATAACATCATCAACATATAAGGAAGCATCCCGTAACCGCATCCGATGTCCGTAATCCGTCCCTCACGAGGTATTAATCGATCAAACAGTCGATACTCATTTTCCATTTTTACTTTTATGCGAACATACCATTCCTCCACCGGACCTTTAAAAATATAGTTTTTCACCAGAGCCTTGTAAAAGTAAGGATTATCCGGCGTATTAAATTCGAGGTACAATTTTTCGTATTCCGATTCGAAATAACGCCTTATATTTTTTGTGCGAACTTGATAAGTATCTCCGTAAGCCATATCATCGCAGACAATACGAGGCAAAATCTTTACGACAACCATACCGTTTTTCAAATAAAAAGGTTGTACTTTCGAAACGACCATACCGGTTCCGTATAATATGACAGGAATAATATCGACTCGAAGTTTCTCGGAAAGATAAAAAGCACCTTTATGAAACCGTTTGATTTTACCGTCCATCGATCGGGTTCCCTCAGGAAATACTACTACTGAATAGCCTTCATCCAGCTTTTGTTTAATGCCTGTTATGTTATCTTCATAACCTTCTCCGGCATAAAAATACCCCGCATATCGTATTACCGCTCCAAAAAAAGGAGATCTCCAAACCCAAGAATTGGTTACCATCAGTATCTTTGGAGTTAACGACAATAAAAACAAGATATCTGTAAAAGATTGATGATTAGCTATGATAATTCCGGACTTATGGAACTGTTCTCCGGGCTGATTGATTATTTTCTTTTTAAGAATAAATGAAATATTACAAATAAAACGACAAGTATGCATAATTAACACACACATCTTGTATTGTTTTCCGGACTTTGAACCGGGAATTATATACAACAACATCATTATAATTCTCAGCAGAATACACCCTATAAGAAAAGTACCATAAACAAAGAGAGTAATAAGTAAAGCTCCCAATGTATAAGGTGGAGAACCTTTAGCTGCCGGGGACGATATAAACAACCGAAACAAAAAAGGAGAAATAGTATAGGCACTCAAAACAACCACAATCATACCCGGAATGGACATAAGGGAAATGGATTTTAAAGCGGGATGTTTTGCAAAAATCAATACTCCCATTCCCACGATAATGGTAAAAGCCGAAAAGAAGATGGCTGTTTTATGTCCGTTCAATACTTTTTTACCGGTACGATAACGATTTTGAAGCCCGTCTGTAACAAAAATGCTGAAATCGTCTCCTATCCCGAAAATAAAAGTGGAAAGAATAATATTTATTATATTAAATTCAATACCTGCAATACCCATGATACCGATAATGATGATCCACGTAAAAAACATGGGAGCAAAACTAATGAGAGTCAATTCGATACGACCATACGAAATCAACAAAGTAAAAAATATCAAAAAAGAAGAAATGAAAAGCACCAGGTAAAAATCATCATGAATGGCCGCGATCCATTTTCCGGTAAAATAGGCCCGATCAAAAACAATTACATTTTCCGCATTATTAAAATGGTCATATAATTCTTCTTTATTTTTATGATTGGGTTGTACTTGGGTAATAAACATAACTAATCCGTCAGCCTTATCTTCCCAATTGCTCAATAAAGGATTTTTCCGTTCCTTATCAAAATCAAAAAAAGAAAAGTCGGTATCCCACCAACCGTAAAAACCGGCAAAAGTACCCGGACGAAAGCCGTAAATGTGTAATTGCTCTTCTAATTCAACCTTTACTCTCTCTTTTTTTTCAGCGGTCCAATAATCATTCCATCTTTGCAATCGTTTTTGTTGCTCGGAAGTAGGAATTAAAAAATAATCAGCCGAAGCAAAGTCTTTTATCATTCCTTTTTCCTGAAATTCCTGCAGTTCCTTATTGGTTTTATTATATTGACAAACAGCTTCTTCTTCATTTTTTCCGACACTTACAAAAAGTATGGTTCTATTATCTCCTTGAGTTAACTTATCCAGTTTTTGACCTGTTTCTTTTACATGTTTCGGCTCATAATTGAGTTTCATCATATCCGGATCAAAACCCACCTTTCGGGAGGTGAAAGCACAAATAATTATTATGACAAAGAAGGCACCGGTCAACCCCTTGTTTTTATCAAAACGATAAGAATTGAACCGTTCGATAAGTTTTAAGATCGGCCCTCGTTGTTTATTGACGTCTCCGGTCAGGAAATGAGGAAGATAAACAAGGCAAAACAAAGTGGTTCCCACCAGTGTCATGGCGGCAAACAAACCAAAATCACGCAACAAATCGGAACGGGTGAATAATAATCCCACGAATGCCCCGATAGTAGTGAAACTGCCTACTGTAAGCGGATAAGTCAATTCCCGGATCAACCGGCGCACCGAATCTACATGACTTTGATGTACTACCATGTGGATCGAATAACTGAGAGCAATCCCCAAAACGATCGATCCCGCTCCTACAGCAATAGCAGATATACTGCCTTTGATCAATCCTATCATAGAAACGGCAAATAAACCTCCAAATAATACCGGAGCTATGATCAACGGAATAGTTCTTTTTCGTTTAAAAACGAGAGAGATAAAAACGACTATGATTATTAAGGCAACAGAAGATGTTTTCAACGAATCGCTCTTTATTTGACGGGCATTGTAAACACTCACGGTAGGTCCTCCATAAAACTCAACATTTAACTGAGGATATTGTCGGGACAATTCTTTGATTTCATGTTCAATGGCCGAGATTAACTTTTCATTTTTTCCCGTACTGCCCAAATCATAGGTAGGAGTAAGCATCATCAATAAGGTAGATTCGTCCGGAGAAAAAATATAACCGTCGACCTGTTCAAAATCCGAATCAAGCCGGAAATCCTCCAAACGTTTCAACGCATTGCTACCCAACCCCAACGGATCCTTTATTATGAAATCTTTCAGAACAACTCCCGCAGGGGACAATAAGTTGGAATAATTCCGATGCATAATAGAAGCAATCGCTCCTTCTGCAAAAAGGGAATCCATTCTCAAATAATCGTTTTCGGTAAGAAACAAAGGAAGATGGTTATAAACAAAATCCCGGGTTTCTTTCAATAAGTTATCATCTATTCGGAGAATGATGTCATTGATATAGGCACTCCCGTCTCCTGTCATGAGCAGCACTTTCAGTTGCTCTGCAGCTTCCTGCATTAACCCCTCATCCACCCGTTGAAGGGTGTCGAAAGACGAAATCATAATAAATATTTTATCCTTGACACGCAGATTTTTGAATACTTTATTAAGCATTTTATCTTTATCCGTATCGGGGAAAAAACTGCCAACATTCTCTTCAAACTTAACAAGAGAAGCAAAATACCCCATTATCATTATACATACAATAAGCGACACATACAATACCCGCTTGTGTCGTTGAAAATAATTGTACAGTAAAATGAAAAAATCACTCATATTCCGGCAATTAACTTTCCTTTTTACGGTTGCGTCCGAATATCATCAAAAGGCACCCGGTAATGCTTCCTATGACAAGGCTGCAAAGGGCGGCAAAAATAATGCTTCCGACGATATATTGTCTCAAAACACTCTGTAAATTATCTAATGATATATCCGACAAAGTAAAGTCCACCCGATTATCGGTTACATAACAACCCGTCAGGTAACTGCCATATAACAACATCGGCATTACCGGAGGAATGCTTATATTGGAAGCAATCAGCGAAATCACTTTATTCAGCTTCATGAAGTGAGCAAGAAAAACCGTAACGATCATTTGGTAACCCCATATGGGAATAATGCCGGTAAAAATACCCAACATTACCGAGAATATGATTTTTTTGTTTGATTCTTTTGATTCCTTTATTTCTTTATTAATAAAATTACGTATGTTCTCCCGGGTTAATCCTCTGAAAAACTTAAATGGCCAAAACCACAACAAAGCAATCGTTACAAGAACAATATTAAGTAAAGTAATACGAGTAAAATCTTTGAATGGCCGAAAATGAGAAATACGTTCTTTTTTAGGAGGATAATAGACTCGAATGGGGACATTCTTTACCGGAATATTCTTCCATGCCGTAAAAACAATGATCGCAAGTTCAAATTCGTATTTCGAAGTATAATATTTCAAAGAACCGATTCGGTTTAACGGGTACAGTCGATAGCCTGACTGTGTATCTTCTAACTTGATCCCTGTTTCAACCCGAAACCAAAAATTAGAAAATTTATTGGCAAAAGAGTTCTTCCCGGG
>DAIQOU010000417.1:0-4542 GCA_036787725.1 Bacteroidales bacterium | reverse complement strand
ATCCAGAACCGGGAAATCAATCAATTTCAAAAACTTACCTCTAGACAAAAGGTTCAACAATTCTTTTTCTTCGATTTTCGAGTTCCGGTTCTTTAACAGTTGCATACAACGAACACAATCACAATAACATTCTTCCGTAAAGACTAATTTGAAAAAACCCTTTTCGTAAACCAACGTTATTCCATCCAAATCATTCAATATCTTACGCAAATGATTCAGCGTAACTCCCCGGGAATTTTTCACTTTATCTTCCGGTTTATCGGGCCATAACAAAGCGCTTAGCCGCTGAGAAGAAATGCCGCCGTCAAAGCTGTATTGAAGAATGGCTAAAAATGCCTGCAACAACTTGGCACTGAACATATAAGAAACTTGTTTATTATACTTGTTTCGAACCGAAAATTCGCCAAACAAATAAATAGCATTGGCCCGTTCTTCTACAGGAGATTTCAAAAAAGATTCGGGACTCTCCTCAGAAACGAATGTATTTGTTTCCTCATTACTTACAAATTCCTTTTTCGGACGTTTTCGTAAAATACGAACCATTCCGATCACTAAAAATGACAATAACAAAACAATGCAAACACCGATTATGAAGTAGAATCTTCTATCCGACTTGTCTTCCGGAGGAGATAATGCTTCTTTAGTTACCGGTGGAAACATTAAAGAGTATACTTTCACGTTAGAAACAATGTCATCATCTCCAAATTCTTGCACTATAACATACAATTCATCCGGATTGGTATTATAATATAAATTGGCATTTGTTTTAATTTTTTCCGAATGGATGGGAATAGAGTCTCCCAACACCGTATACGAGCCGGTCTCAATAGAGAATCGATATAAAGAAAGATAAGAATCCGAAAAATGTTCGGGATAACATAAAGTATAAAAAACGGAATCATCGGGAATTATCATACTTCTTACCGGAACGGCGTTATCATTCTCCCAAGGAATTTCCCAGCATTTTTTTATTTGAAAGTTTTTTGCATCAATCCGGTAAAAATCATAATAATAACGACGCCCTACCGTTTGATCCCCGGATTCGTTACCCATTCCTCCAAAAACATAATACTCATCGGTTTGTTTATTGTAACCCAATGAAGAAAAGTAACGCGGAGTAATCCTGTCTCCTTGAAAATCAACCGGGTTCCAATTATTAGGTTCTAAATTATACGAATAAAAATTTCCGCTATAATGAAGGTTTCCAAATCCGCCGAATATCAAATATGTTTGATTATCCGAATTAAAATATCCCCCATGATGATGTAACTGAATAGGTAATAATTGCGAGGAAACCGCAGTCCACCTGTAATTAATCAGATCGAGATAAGCCATACTTACTTCTCCCTCTTCCAAGTCACTTACCTCATAAGCATATAAACGATTCCTATGAGGATCAATAAAGTTTGTTCCCAATTTCAAGTTTATAGGACAGGGATTAGAATAGGTTCGAGAATGAGTTTCACCTGTCCGAACATTATATATAACGATAGAGTCGCGATTAAAATAATACATTTCCCGGGTATTCGGGTTAAAATTAGAGCCGGCCACCGTTTGAGATCCAAATGATGCTTTTTGCTTCCAATAATACGCATCATTTATCAACCACATGGGATTAGCAACCTCTCCCGTAATTTTCCCTTTTTCATCATATATCTTATCTCCATCGCTTTCCCGAAGCGGAAAACAAAATTTTCGATGACGATCTTTAATCTGCAAATTCTTTATGGCAAAAGAAGGGACGTCAATCACATGATCACTTCTTCCCATATGAATAACCGGCCTCCATCGATCCGGTAAATCCGAAGCTTTTGTACGAAACTCTTCTTCATTAAATTTCAGAGAAATGAACTTATTTTCAAGATCAAAAGAAAGTTGAATTCTTAACCAATGATACTCATCCCATTTTTTCTTATCGAATTCTGCCGTAAGAAGTGTATTTTTTCCTTCCTCATTTAACTTAAACACAGCGGTTTCACCATATCCGTTAAAAGAAATGTTGTATATTGTATTAGTCTCATCATTTTTAATCCGTAAAATATACCCCATCAGGGAGGGTTCCGTAAAAAAAGCATCAAAATCAACAGATAATTCTCCGGAAAAAACAGGAGCTTCCGCCAAGAATACATTGTAAGAAGTACGATCATCAATTAAACATTCGTTTCCTTTGAATTTAAGCCCTTGAGCATAAGTTCCGGAAAAGAAAACCGGCAACATAAACAAGAAAAAACAGAACAGAAAACCTCGTCTTATACATAAACCGCAAAGCAAAAGCAAAAAGGATAACAAATGGTACATCATACTGTTTTTAATTTTTCGGATTTTTTCAGATTACCGACCAAACAAAACCGTTTTTATTTATGACAAATATAATGAAAAACAAATAAATGTCCTATCATCACTGTTACGATATGACAGAAAGCCGTTTTAATCAAAAATAAATTTTCCCGCAACAAAAAATGCCAATTATTTTTTCAAAGTTAGAAAAAAATACATAATCAAAATGAAAAATGAAAATTAAAAAGCCACCTATTCCTTGACCTTTAAACGGTTATTCTTGATATAAAAAGAAATTAAACTCAAAATATTGGCAATAATATACTTTTTTGCATTAAAAAATAATTTATTTTGAGCATTTGTTCTTATGAATAAAAGCAATTTATACTTATCTTTGGATCGAAAATAATTAGGTAATTATTTAAATTCGATTTGCATAAGTCTCATAGTAGAAAACTGCCAATTTTTCAAACAGACGAGACGAGAGATGCGAAGTTTATGTCGTATTAAAACGGCGTGGATTTGCTTGTTTCGTTTGTTGGGTATGGCAGTACCTCTACTATAAACAAGTAAGTTCCACGCCTTTTTATTTTTTCAATAAAAATGAAAAACATTTTGCTAAAAATACGTTGTTTTGTTACTATCCGATAAGATGGACTTATAGCTAACAGATGACCAAAACCTTTTCTATGAAAGAATTAATATTTGTATTTTTACCTGCTTTGTTCTTCTCTTTTTTGCGCATCATAAATAAAGCGTAAAATTACACTATTTTTTCGAGTTTATACTGTAAAATTAAAATAACAATAATCAGGAGTAACGACTACCTCTTTATTCCTCTTTAACTTGTAAAAATCGAACGAAGCCTTTAATTTTCTCTCATTCTTTTTAATCGGATTAATGCTTCAATATAATAATAATCAGCATAAATGATAGAAGCATCCACCTCGGATCCTTTCGGTTTATGACCTGTAGAATGCAATAAGAAAGATGGCTTAACGGCTCCGCTCCTGTATTCCGAAGAAGCCAGACTCTTTAGTGTTTTTTCGGCATCCTCAAGATACTCCTTTTTCAATTCCGTATCCGCAATATATTGAGACATTTCAATCAACGCCGAAGCCATTACGGAAGCCGCCGAAGCATCTCTCGGTTCTTGCGGAGTGAAAGGAGCATCAAAATCCCAATAAGGAATGCAGTCTTCAGGCAACCTCTTTTTATATCGGCCGTATGCTTTTTGAGCAATATCCAAGAATTCCGGAATTCGGGTTTCTCTGTAACACATTACAAAACCATAAACAGCCCATGCTTGTCCTCTGGCCCACAAACTTTCGTCTGCATACCCCTGATGTGTATATCCGGCTCTTTTTTCTCCGGAAATGGTATCATAATCTATCAAATGAAATGTACTGTAATCCTCCCGGAAATGATTGTTCCCGGTCTTACGGGCATGACTGATCGCAATATCTTTTAATTGGGGAGATCCTCCGTTTTCGGCAGCCCAAAAAAGCAATTCCAAATTCATCATATTATCAATGATGGTATTGTGCGCCCATCTTTTTTCTTGTCCCGGCCAAGATAAAATCGTTTCGGTTACCGGATTATATAAAGTAGCTAATGTATCGGCTGCTGCCAATATAACTTGTTTATACTTCTCGTCTCCCGTTAATCGATATGCATTTCCGAAACTGCAAAATATTTGAAACCCCAAATCATGATTAACTGCTTTCCGAAAAGCCAATGGAGCCAAAGGCATAGTATACTTATCCGCTATTTCCCTTCGAGATTCTTCTCCCGTGTATTCATAAACATACCACAATATTCCCGGCCAAAATCCCCCGGTCCAATCAAATACTCCCGTAAAGTTCCAATGATCTTCATCCGCTTCCATATTTCGAGGACTCTGAGAAACATCCGGGATCTCAGCTAAAGTACGATCAACCTGTTCTACACAATAATCCAACGATTGATTAATTTCATTTTTATCCGATGTACAGGCAGTTAATCCCAACAAGAAGGAAAGGCAACAAAGAGGAAAAGTTATTTTCATACCTTATTTTTATTTTTGATATTTATGTACATCCGAAATTGTATGAATCAACGATCCCCCTCAAGCGCAAAAAATGCTTTTATGTTGTAAATCGCCGGTTTACATACTCGTTTCATAATAGTATTTTCATCTGTAAATTGTTATTCCCCGTAAGAATTCTACATTGAAAAACAAATTTAAAAAAATAAATTGAAAATCAAGAATCTATTGTTTTATTT
>DAIQOU010000416.1:0-4550 GCA_036787725.1 Bacteroidales bacterium | reverse complement strand
AAAGTAACCTTTTATTAAATAAACTTCGATACCGGCAATCGCCGGTTTCTTCGAAACCCTTTTTCTTCATCAACAGAGACCGAAGAGTGATTTGCGGGAACAGTGATGTTTTAGATGTACATCTAACACTGCGTTACATGTACATCTAAAGCAGTTCCGGATGTACATCTAACACATTTTTTTTGCGGCACAAAGAATATGCGATTTGCTGCAACTAAAGAATGTACCGTCGTTACTTTTTTTATTTATTGTGCCTGCATCAAGGGATGAACCGAAATCATACCATTGGGGAATTATCATAATAAAATCGATCGAAAATGAATTATTTTTTTATTTTTGTGTTCTCATACATTACTATCTAAATAAATAAAATCGGATCCAATGATTTATAATAATAAAAATGTACGTCGTCAAGATCGTCTTTTAGAAGAAAAGGATGCCGCAGAATTATTGCAAACAGGCGAATACGGCTTTTTATCTTTAGTTGAAACCGGCGAGAACGGTCCGGGAGGTTACGGTGTACCTCTTAACTATGTTTGGGACGGTAAAAATGCCATTTATTTTCATTGTGCCCCGGAAGGACATAAATTAAATTGTCTGATCCTAAATCCAAGGGTGTCATTTTGTATTGTAGGGCAAACTAAAGTTATTTCGGACAAGTATACTACAGCCTATGAAAGCATTATTATTCGCGGAAAGATAAATCCGGATTTACCGGATGAAGAACGTATGTCTGCGTTACTCATGATATTAGACAAATACTCACCGCAAGACAAAGAAATCGGGATAAAATATGCACAAAAATCGTTTCACAGAACAACTATTTTGCGATTGGATATGGAGGAAATTTCCGGGAAAACCAAACGTATAAAATAAAGTTTCTGTTTATTTCAGATCAGTAAAACAGTTACACCTTTGGCTCCGTGTGCTCCTACTACCAATGATTGTTCAATATCGGCTGTTTTGGAAGGACCGGAAATAAATACACCAAAACCTTTATCGTGGAAGTTGATCCGATCATAGGCTTCATGCATATTATTAACAATATTTTCTTTTTTCAAAAAAATTACCAGGTATTCGGAGACGAAATAAACCGCTTTTTGTTTCACGTTCAGCGGTATCCAAACGCATCCGTTTTCGGCTACACCGATTTCGCCTTTGATAATTGCCAAATCGGTTCCGTTTAAGGGATACGGATCCGTAAGAGTATCCGGGTTTACGGTTGCACCGGTTATTTCCGGGAGATTAGAGGCAATTTGCTTGGCATCGGGATATAAATCAACGATTATTCTGTTAATATCTTCTCCGGGATTTACTATTTCAGCATCTCCTCCCACACTCTTACTCACTTCTATAAATTGAGCAATTTTATCCTTGTATACTATCCCTTCAATGGCTTCAATATCCGGCATGGGATGTTTTATTCCGGTATTTTTTCTGATGTTATCCAATATATATTTTTTGATGCTCATCGTTTGCAGATTGGTTGATAAATAAAAATTACTCCTTTTCTTTTTTTACTTTCCCTTTTTTCCACATTGAAGTGAAGGATTCATTTGCAAACCGGGGTAATTCGCGCCCTTTACCCCAATCATTCAATCCGTTATAAACCATAAAACGAGGTAATCGGTTAACAATGGGAGCGAATTTTAAGGAAAAATTATATAACCGCGGGCGGTTAAACAAATATTTCAGTCCGATGGATGCCGTTTTTTTAATAGGGTCGGCTTTACCAAAGGAATTCAACTCCTGTCTCCAACGATAAATCTGATCGGCAAGATCAATCTGTACCGGACATACATTATTGCATGAGTAACACAACGAACAAGCCGAAACATTATCGTAGTATTTTCGAGGCGATTTCAGCATTCCCAAATTAATCCCGATAGGTCCGGGTATAAAATAAGTATAAGAATAGCCGCCGCTTCTGCGATATACAGGGCAAGTATTCATACAGGCGCCGCAACGAATGCATTTGAGAGTATTAATATGGCCGGTATTGCCTATAATGTTGCTTCGTCCGTTATCCACTAAAACAATATGCATTTCACTTCCTTCCGCCGGCTTACGGAAGTGTGAAATATAAGTAGTGGACGGTTGTCCTGTTGCGGAACGAGCCAGTAAACGGGTAAATACACCGAGCGATTTTTGGTCCGGAATAATTTTTTCCAATCCTACCGATACGATATGGAGTTTCGGGAAAGAGGTTCCCATATCCGCATTCCCTTCGTTGGTACATACAACGATATCGCCGGTTTCTGCTACTGCAAAATTACATCCGGTCATTCCCGCATCGGCAGTCAGGAACTCATTGCGGAGATGCATACGGGCAGCATGTGTAAGATAACCGGGATCACTGTTGTCTTTCTCGGTTTTTAATTCTTTTTCGAATAATTTTCCGACCTCCCCGCGTTTCATATGAATGGCGGGCATTACAATATGACTGGGGGGCGTGCCGTTAAGTTGCAAGATGCGTTCTCCCAAATCGCTCTCCACCACATCAATACCCTTATTTATCAAATAAGGATTCAGATGACATTCTTCCGTGAGCATGGATTTACTTTTAACCAACTTTTTTACTTGACGTTGAGATAATATACTATAAACGATTTCATTATGTTCTTGCGCATCCTTTGCCCAATGCACCACTACTCCGTTAGATTCAGCCTTTTCTGTAAATTTTTCAAGGTATTCATCCAATCGGCTGATCGTATGCAATTTTATCTTACCTGCTATTTCCCGAAGTTGTTCCCATTCCGGAATTTGCATCACCATTCGATCCCGCTTTTCCCGTACCACCCATAACGTTTGATTATGCCATGCCGCCTGCTCTTTATCGGCAATAAAACGATCGGCCGCTTTAGTATGTAATGTACTCATAATCCTGTAGCTAATATTTGAACTGCATGAATAAATTTTACAGGCAGCTTTTCCCGCTCTGCTATTCCTTTCATATGCATCATACACGAACTGTCGGCTCCGGTAATGTATTCGGCTCCTGTTGCCATATGATTCTTCAATTTATCTTGTCCCATACACACCGAAACGGAAGTTTCTTCTATGGAAAACATTCCTCCGAATCCGCAACATTCATCCGGTTTATCGGGTTCGACAATATTGATTCCATCTATAAGCGAAAGTAAATCCTTTATTTTTGAATAAGAAGGTATATTTAATTCGCTTGCAGAAGAAAGATGTAATTCCCGAACGCCGTGACAACTGTTGTGTACACTCACTTTATGAGGGAATTTCCCCGGAAGCTTATCTAATTTAAGTATGTCATGTAAAAACTCACAGATATCGTATGTTTTTTCGCTTGTCCGGCATATGTGTCCTTCTTTTTCCAATAAGCGAGGATGATTTTCTCGTACAAAAGCGGTACAGCTGGCAGAAGGCGCCACTATATAATCGTATTTTTCAAAAATTTTATCAAAACGTTGAACTAAGGGTAACGCTTTGTTTTCAAACCCACCGTTAGCCATCGGCTGACCGCAACAGCTTTGTTCCAACGGATAATCGACATCCAGTCCTGCATATTCCAATAATTTGTAAGTGGCAACTCCTACTTCAGGATAAATCGCATTTACATAACATGGTATAAATAGTCCGATCTTCATATTTTGTATCATGATTTTTCAACTTGTTTTTTATTTGCAAAAATACCTGTTCTTAAAAATAAGTACGAAACTTTTTTAATGATTTTGCCGGAATAGATTATTAAGAACGAAATTATCCGGATTGTATTTTTATTTTAAGGACTCCGGTTGCCAAGTTTCGGCCGACCTTTTCGGACAGAAATTTATTTTTGTAAATACCGGTAATTTTTCCTATTGTAATAATAAATGACATTAGTTCAGTGTGAAGTTTTGCAAAATTGATACTTTTAGAGCTAAAGTACAACTTTTTTTATATGTTAAAAAGCAGAAGGTGTTTTTTGAGTCATATAAATACCTTGTTTGGAATATTGGTCTTGTAGCATTAATGATCTTTTTATAAGTTTATGGCAGAAGGGTGTACACATGGACGGGACCGGTCCGATTGTAATTTATCCGAAGAAAATCAGGAAGTGTTTTTTGGGTATCATAAAAATAGGGATTAAGATCAATCGATATGAAGTGTTAATAATTTATCGAATCTTAATCCCTATTTTAACATTTAGTTGTAATATATTTTATTATCTTTTTGATAATAAATCTCCACCTCTATTATAAGAAGTAACATTTAATAATGATAAATATTTTTTGTATTGTTCCGAAGATAAAACAGCCTTTGTGTTGGCTAAATTATAATACATAGCCTTTTTTGCAGCGATCTCATCATTTTTATCCAATGCTTTTTTCATTTTATCTGCCGATTGTTGCATGATCATTCTCAATTGACTTTCTTGCTCAAAATCAGCACCTACATAATAAGAAACAGCATGGATGGTTGAACTTTCTTTTAAAGATAAGAACATCTTGTAATCATTTTCTGCAAAAGAAGACATACCAAATGCCATAATAGCCGAAGCTATTATAAAAAACTTTTTCATAACCTAAATAATTTAATTA
>DAIQOU010000415.1:0-4569 GCA_036787725.1 Bacteroidales bacterium | reverse complement strand
TGTTTCGTGATGAAACAGCTCCGTTGCTTTATGAAACTTTTTTCCTGTTCAGAAAACCTATATCTCATTACTTACCATATGTTAAGTGTCTGATTTTATGAATCTCCTAACTTTGCAGCCGTTTTATCAACTTAAGAAATATGGAAAGAGACAGTCTTGATTTTAAGCACATGAGTGTAGGAAAATTATTTTCAAAACAGCTTTTCCCCACCCTATTGGGGATGATATCATCAGCCCTTTTCATCGTTGCAGATGGGATATTTGTAGGCAGAGGAATAGGCAGTGATGCATTAGCTGCTGTCAATATAGCAGCCCCGGCGATCATGCTTCTTACCGGAATCGGACTGATGTTTGGTATGGGAGGAAATATTCTTGCCTCCATCAACCTTTCCCGCGGAAAATTTAAGGTGGCCAATATCAATATTACACAGGCTGCGGTTGCGGTATTGGTATTCAGCATTATTATTACCGTGGTTATTACCCTTTTTCCCGAAAAGACAGCCCTTTTGCTCGGAGCAAATGAATATTTATTGGATAAATCCGTAGAATACCTCTTCTGGTTTTCCATAACCATCCCTATTACGGTATTCGGCATAACATTACCGTTTTTTGTTCGCCAGACAAATCCCACATATGCCATGTTGGTTATGTTGGCAGGAACAACAGTAAATATTATCCTGGATTATCTTTTCATTTTTGTCTTCCGGTTGGGATTGTTCGGTGCTGCCATTGCTACCAACATAGGAGAAGCCGTAAGCGCATTTCTGCTGCTGCTCTATTTGTTCCGTCCGTCTGCCAAAGTACATTTTGTTCGTTTTAAAATAAGTATTAAAAGCATCCGGCTCACTTTACGAAATGTGAGATATATGGTCAAACTCGGGTTTTCCACTTTCCTCAGCGAATTGACCATTGCAATCATGATCATAACCGGTAATTATGTATTTACGTATTATTTGGGAGCCGACGGAGTAGCCGCATACAGTATTGTGTGTTATTTGTTTCCTATTATTTACATGGTATACAATGCCATGATCCAGTCGGCCCAACCCATTATCAGTTTTAATCACGGATGCGGACAAATACAACGATCCGAAAAAGCTTATTTATTGGCCCTAATCTCGTCCGGGATCTTCGCCTTGTCAATTATGCTTTCCTGGATGCTTTTCTCCGAAAGTATTGTATCGCTTTTTATTCCGGATACAGGAAGTAATGCGTGGGAATATGCCGTTGCCGGACTCCCTTTATTTTCCATCGATTTTCTCTTTTTCGGAATAAACAGCATTACAATTGGTTATTACGCCGGAATCGAATATAGTAAACGGGCAACCATCCTAACTCTTATCCGCGGCTTCTTACCGGTTATATTTTTCTTTATATTACCTTTGTGGATAAAGATACCCGGTATTTGGCTGGCAGTTGCCGGAGGCGATTTTGTGACAACACTTATTATTATCCTGCAAGCCCAACACGATAAGAAATACAACAATGGAAGAGTTACTTGCCCGGATCGGCAAACATACAATACTCGGCAACGAACTGGAAACATTGCTCCGCCAAACCGTGCGCACACTCTACTTTCCGAAAGGAACAGTGATGATTGACGCAGGAAAAATCGATGATTCAATTTATTTTCTTCGAAAAGGGGTATGTCGGGCATATATTGACAGAAACGGAGAAGAGCAAACCTTATGGTTTGCTGTCCCGGGAGAATATGTTTTTTCATCCTGGGGATTGAAAGGATTGCCTTCTCGGCTTACTATTTCCGCTTCATCCGATAGCGAAGCCCTTGAATTGAGAAAAAGCACAATCGAGAAAATGACAATCATATCTCCCGCCATCGCCCACTGGTTACAAGAACTTTTTATCGATTTGTTTATTACTTCCGAAAATGCACTGGTAGATATATGGAGTCCGAAAGCTGAAGATCGTTATTTATCCATTATGAAGAAAATGCCGGAACTATTCCAAAATGTACCTTTACAAGAGATTGCCGGATTTATAGGGGTGACTCCTCAATCCTTAAGTCGGATTAGAGCAGGGCTGAATAAGAATAAAAAATAAGAACGGAATTTACCTCTTCAAAGAATTATCGAGATTAAAAAGTGCCCGGCAAAAGCCTGCCTCCTCTGTATTAGCAAAACAATTTGCAAGTAAAACAAAGCGAACGAATCATTTTATTTTACTTTAAAATGCCATTCGACACCTTTTTATTGCCTGTTTTATTTTTTGCAATATAGTCCGAGGTTTATGTATATTTGCATCACAATTTATAATGATGATCATAGGAAAACTGAATTTTGAAAAATATCCGGTGCTGTTGGCTCCGATGGAAGATGTGACTGACATTTCTTTTCGTTTGATGTGTAAACAATTCGGTGCGGACATGGTATATACCGAATTTGTATCGGGAGATGCATTAATCCGTCACGTAAACAAAACCATGAATAAGTTGCAATTGGCAGATGAAGAACGACCGGTAGCGATTCAGATTTACGGACGGGAAACCGGTTCCATGGTAGAAGCAGCAAAAATATGCGAAGAAGCAGGTCCGGACATCTTAGACATCAACTTCGGTTGTCCGGTGAAGAAAGTGGCAAGGAAAGGCGCCGGCGCCGGAATGCTTCAAAACATTCCCTTGATGCTTGAAATTACAAAAGCGGTAGTCCGCGCCGTCTCCATCCCCGTCACGGTAAAAACCCGGTTGGGATGGGATAACGACAATAAAATCATTGTAGAATTAGCTGAACAATTACAAGATTGCGGCATTGCCGCCTTGACCGTTCACGGAAGGACCCGGGCACAGATGTATACGGGTGAAGCCGATTGGACACTCATCGGAAAAATAAAAGAGAATCCGCGTATGCATATACCGATTATCGGAAACGGAGACATCACTTCTCCCGAAAAATGCAAAGCAGCCTTTGATACGTATGGAGTAGATGCCGTAATGATAGGTCGGGGAAGCATCGGATGTCCGTGGATATTTGAAGAAGTAAAACACTTTCTGTACACCGGCGAGCTTCTTCCTCAGCGGCCGGTTTCCCATTACATGGAAATTCTAAAAAAACAAGTCCTCCAAAGCGTAGAACGATTGGACGAAAGACGAGGAATTTTACATATTCGAAGACATTTGGCGGCGACTCCTTTATTCAAAGGGATTCCTGATTTCAAATCCACCCGTATTGCCATGCTTCGGGCCGGAACAGTAAAAGAATTATTTGAAATTATGGATGCAATAAAGCGATAACGTGCTTTTTCCGGCCATTACTCTTCAATAATGAATCCTTTTTCCAGGAGAATGGCCGGATGATAAGACATTTTAGCTTGGCGCAGCGAGTCTAATCCCAAGTCTTCTTCCCGGTTGATATAAGAAAAAGCGGAACATTCATGAGTGGCAAATTGCTGATTGATCATGCTGAAACCACCCTCAATCACCGATAATGATTTCTCTGCATGTACTCCGAAAGTATCTTTTCCGAGAGGCTGCCCGTAAGAATAAGCAACGATCTCCCCGGCTACCCGCAAAGCCCCTCCTTTTAAGCCCAATTCTTCAAAATAATCCAAAGCGGCATTCATACTGATTCGTTCATCCATTAAAGATTCGTCGCTATTGCAATTTCCGTTCTCTTCACACCATCGATCATAAAGCTCTTTACATTCGGGAATGATATCGCGGGAGATCGGCAAATATTCATAGGAATACAACCGCTTAAACTTATTCACATGATTCCGCTTGGCTTGGAACCGTTTTCCTTTCAATGTTATCAAATCTTCGGAATTATAAATATATTCAAACCAAGACCGTTTGGTTTGGTACTCAAATCGTCCGGGAAACACCGAATCAATCAATGAAAACATTTCTCTTGTCAATGCATACATACGAAACGGCTCGTTTCGTTCTTTCGCATCGGCCATCAACACCTCGATTCCACTTTTCAGATCTCCCGAACCTAACGGGAACATGTAACCTGCTTTTTTACCTCCCGCATAAAAGCGTATAAACAAATAATCTGACTCAATAACAAGAGACGTTTTATACTTCTTTTGCCAACAAAAGATATTCGAAAAAGAAAAATCACAATTGCGAAAAATATTCATTAAAAAGAAAGCATTCACAGCCTCCTTATCATCAACTGAAACCGGTTGAAAATCAAGCATTTTATTCGTTTTTAATTAATTATGAGTGAAAGGGCAGGAAAAGAGTCAATCAATAAGTCGGTTTGTCCGGGTATCGGGAAAAACAATTGCCGGTTTAAATTTCTTAGCTTCCTCAAAATCCATTAACGCATAAGAGATAATAATAATAATATCTCCCGGCTGCACTCTCCGAGCAGCGGCTCCGTTAAGACAAATACTGCCTGATCCGCGTTCTCCCTTAATCACATACGTTTCAAGACGCTCTCCATTGTTATTGTTAACAATCTGAACTTTTTCTCCCGCAATTAAATTAGCAGCATCCATTAAATCTTCATCAATGGTAATACTGCCTATATAATTTAAATTAGCTTCCGTTACACTTACTCGATGTAATTTTGACTTTAAGACTTCGATCAGCATCTGCAGAATATT
>DAIQOU010000414.1:0-4578 GCA_036787725.1 Bacteroidales bacterium | reverse complement strand
TTAGAAATGGATTTTATCTGATCGGGACATATAAGAAAATCCCGGACAAAGCCGGGATTTCAGATTGTTTATGAAAACTTTTATAGTGAATAAATACTCCTTTTCTGTCTCATCGATTTATCTTGACCTGCTGCTTCCGGAAGAGGAACGTGAAGAAGACCTGCTGTTAGTTCCGGAATTACTTCCTGATTCTCGGGAAGAGGAGGAAGAACGTGATGACGAATTGTTAACTCCCGAACGGTTGCTTCTACTGCTTTTCTCTGAAGTAACAGTTGCATTATTAGTCTGGCGTGTACCTGTCTGCCGAACTGATGTATTATTATCATTGCTTGAACGACGGGTACTTTCAGTATATCTTTTAGTTTGAGTTGAAGAAGTTCTGTCCGTACTTACATTTGCTGTTGATGAACGATTTGAGTTATTCCTACTTGTACTTACATTTGCTGTTGTCGAGCGATTATTAGAATTATTATTCCGTGAGTTTTTTTCTGATCTGTAATTCGAACCGTTCTTTCCCGGATTAGAGCGCGAATCCGCATTAGAACGATATTTTACATCTTTGTTGCTTTTCCCTTTATCGCGAGAAGACTTATTATAGTAAGAAGAACTGCTGTATCCATTTCCCCTGTGCTTAGGACTATGATCGTATGAATAAGCATAAGCTTTGTGAGAATGAGAATTAGAATAACGAGGTTTGTGATAATAAACCGGCCGACCATAATAATCGTAACGACCATCACAATATCCATACTTCATTTTATAATTACGGGGAGCCCAACCTGCATCGATCCAAACATATCCGCGCGAAGTTGAATTCCAGTATCCGGGAATCCAATAGGCGTCTCTATAAGGAGGGTAAGCCCAATATCCCTGCATCCATACATACCGGTTATTTCTGTAATCCCATAACCAATATCCGTCAATCCAGATATAATCCGGAGCCGGAGCCATCGGACGTGTATCGATAGTCAGTGTAATATTGGGCGCTATGGGAATATTAGCGTATATTGAAAAGTTGACCTGAGCTTGTATTGACGTTTCAAAACAGAACATCGTTGCTAAAGAAACGATAAATGTAGAGATTATTTTTGCTTTCATGACGGTAAAAATTAATGGGTTCAATATCGATTTTATATAAGACCTCAATAATCCGCAAATGTTTAATACATATATTGTAATTATTGTTAATTTGATAACAATAATTACAATACACCTTTATTTGAAAAGTATCCGGAACTTATCACCCTGTTCTTTTAATATACAATAAACTAAATTCTCACTTTTTACAATAAGACTTATTGTCATTGGGAAACAGAAATTGAATGATTTACCGATAAAATTATTCCTTTTTCTTAATAAAATTCCCATTTATTGTATATTTTTGCATTCAAATTGAATAAATATTCATTATGAAAACAAAAAAAGAGCGGCTTGAACAGATTGTTTATCTGGTAAGGACTTATCAATTAAGTAATCAGGATGAGTTGCTTAAATTGCTTACAGATAATGGGTTTAATTTGACTCAAGCTACTTTGTCAAGGGATATGAAAGAATTGAAGATCATTAAATATCCTACGGAAGACGGAAGTTATATTTATTCATTGCCGGGAGATAATATTTCACTGGGAGAAAAAGAAAGCGGACGATTTATTTCAATAGCTTTTTCGGGAAATTTAGCAGTATTGAAAACCCGTCCGGGATATGCTTCCGGGGTTGCTTCCGAAATAGACAGTCGTTTTATTCCCGGTATTTTGGGAACGATTGCCGGAGATGATACCATTTTGATCATTCTAAAAGAGGGAATCGATAAAAAGGAAGTGACCGGGTTGTTATCCGCGTTTTTGAAATAAAAAATTATTCATTAAAAGTATACAAATACAGATTTCAATAAGAGAAAATGAATGCTGAAATAGAAGTGATTGTAGCCAATGAATCGCATATTCCGTATGTACAAACCATATTGGATACGATAGAAGCCGCAGCAAAAGTAAGGGGTACGGGGATTGCCAAACGATCGCCGGAGTATATAGAGCAAAAGATGCGTGAAGGAAAAGCGATCATTGCTTTGGCCGGGACGGAATTTGCCGGGTTTTGTTATATTGAAAGTTGGGGAAATAAGCAATATGTGGCCAATTCGGGTTTGATCGTGGCCGATAAATTTCGAGGGCGGGGACTGGCCAAGCGTATCAAGGAAAAATCATTTGAGCTTTCTCGACAGATGTTTCCCGATGCCAAGCTTTTCGGATTGACTTCCGGAGCGGCAGTCATGAAAATCAATACGGAATTGGGGTATGTTCCGGTGACTTTTGCCGATTTAACGGATGATGAAGCATTTTGGAGAGGTTGTCAGGGGTGCATAAATTATGATGTGCTTACTCGGACCGAACGAAGGTATTGTATTTGTACTGCCATGTTGTATGATCCTCATAAGAAAAAGAAAGATAAGCCGGAAGAGAATCTTTGATCGGCGAAACAAGAATTGCAATTATATCACATTAATTAAAAAATAGCGAGATATGAAAGAAAAAGTAGTATTGGCTTTCAGCGGAGGATTGGATACCTCCTTTTGTGCCATGTATTTATCGAAAGAAAAAGGGTATGAAGTATATACTTCCGTAGCAAATACCGGCGGATTTTCCGAAGAGGACTTGAAGCAAATCGAAGAGCGGGCTTATCGGCTGGGAGCTGTAAAACACGTTACGTTGGATGTAACAAAAGAGTATTATGAAAAAAGTATTAAATACATGATATTCGGTAATGTATTAAGGAACGGGACCTATCCTATTTCGGTCAGTTCGGAACGTATATTTCAGGCGATGGCCATTATTAATTATGCAAAAGAAATCGATGCCGAGTATGTTGCTCACGGAAGTACCGGTGCCGGGAACGACCAGGTTCGTTTTGATCTGACATTTGAAGTACTCGCTCCGGATATCAAGATATTAACCCCTACGCGAGATATGACTTTAACCCGGGAATATGAGATCGAGTATCTGAAAAAATACGGGTATGAGGCAGACTTTACCAAAATGGAATATTCCATCAACAAAGGGCTTTGGGGAACCAGTATCGGAGGAAAAGAAACGTTAAAATCGGATCAAACCCTGCCTGAGAATGCTTATCCTTCTCCATTAACCAAAACAGGCACCGAAACTTTGATGTTGGATTTTGAGAAAGGTGAAATTGCCGGAATAAATGGGGAAAAATATACGGATAAAGTAGAAGCTATCCGGAAAATAGAAGAAATAACATCTTCGTATGCTATCGGAAGAGATATGCACATCGGAGATACCATTATCGGAATCAAAGGCCGGGTAGGATTTGAAGCTGCCGGATCGTTGGTGATCATCAATGCCCATAAAATGCTTGAAAAACATACATTGACCAAGTGGCAACAATACTGGAAAGATCAAGTGGGCAATTGGTATGGTATGTTTTTACATGAAGCCCAATATTTGGAACCGGTGATGCGGGATATTGAAGCTTTTCTGGCCAGTTCGCAACAACATGTAACCGGAAGGGTAATCATTGAACTGCATCCTTACCGATATGTATTGGTAGGGGTGGAAAGCGATTATGATCTGATGAAAGCCGATTTTGGAGAATATGGAGAAGTGAACAAAGCCTGGACTTCTGATGATGCCAAAGGATTTACCAAAATCTACGGTATGTCTACCAAGATATTTTATAATGTGGCTGAAAAAAACAAAAAGTAAGATTCCGGTATGAATTTATTTAATAACAAGATTAAAGTCGGAATTATAGGAGGAGCCGGTTATACGGCCGGTGAATTGATCCGTTTGCTTATCAATCATCCGAATGTCGAAATTGAGTTTATTCACAGTACGAGCAATGCCGGAAACAAGATTACGGATGTTCATGGCGGATTGATTGGCGAAACCGAATTAAGATTTTCGGAAACACATCCTTTCGGCAAAGTGGATGCTTTATTCTTATGTTCGGCTCACGGAGACAGTAAAAAGTTCATAGAGGAAAACCTGATCCCGGATAAAATAAAGATCATCGATCTTTCTACGGATTATCGTCAAGAAGGTCCGGAACATGATTTTGTCTACGGTCTTCCGGAAATGAATAAAGACCGAATTCAAAAAGCCAATCATATTGCTAACCCGGGATGTTTTGCCACTGCCATTCAATTATCTCTTTTGCCGTTGGCAGCCAACGGGTTGATTCGGGATGAAGTCCATGTAAATGCCATTACGGGATCGACCGGGGCAGGGGTAAAGCCTTCCGGAACCACTCATTTCAGTTGGAGAGATAATAATATTTCGGTTTATAAAGCATTTGAACATCAACACCTCAAAGAAATAGTCCAATCATTATCCCGATTGCAACCGGGTTTTGACCGGGCGGTGAACTTTATCCCGGTTCGCGGAAACTTTTCCCGGGGTATTTTTTCTACCGCTTATACTGCCTGTGATTTGCTTTTGGAGGAGGCCGTTCAGTTATATACGGAATTTTATAAAGATAGTCTTTTTACCTTTATTACCGATAAAAATCCGGATTTGAAACAGGTGGTGAATACCAATAAATGTATTTTGCATTTGGAAAAACACG
>DAIQOU010000044.1:0-17037 GCA_036787725.1 Bacteroidales bacterium | reverse complement strand
ATGAGTATTCTCCCGAAGACCCGGAAGGAAACAATATTTGTATTCTTCGGTTTAAGCCGGAGTCGGTAAGAGCCATGATCGAGTAAAAACCGGATAACCCCGAGTGCAACTCGGGGGCAGTTGAATCGGCCTTGTGTAATCTGATTACACCGAAATCGCAAGATTTGTCAACAGGGAAGGATGAAAAACCGGTATATTTGCGGAACCATAAAATAAAAAAGTGAATGAATCGCCTGGAACGAATCTCTGCCATCTTGGTACTCTTACAATCCCGTCCGTCGGTGAAAGCAAAAGAAATTGCCGATCGATTCGGCATCAGTATTCGCACGGTCTATCGAGATATCCGTTCCTTGGAAGAATCGGGCATTCCCGTTACGGGAGAATCGGGATCGGGCTATTCGTTGATAGACGGGTTTAAACTTCCTCCGTTGATGTTTACTCCCGAAGAAGCACTTTCTTTTCTCATGGCAGAGAAGTTAATAAGTCATCAGACCGATGCCGATACATATGGAATATATCGCAGCGGCATGGATAAGATCCGCGCGGTGCTTAAAACGGCAGAAAAAGATATTCTTCATACTTTTGACCGCTACATTCGTATATCCGGTAATCATAATGTGCCGCCGCCGGTTCCTGCCAATGTGATTCAGCCTCTTCTGAAGAGCATCCGAAAGAAGAAGCAAGTGTTTATGGAATACAAGGCCGGATATAGTTATGAAATAACTCGCCGGATCGTTGAACCGCAAGGGATATTTTTCATGAGCGGCAGCTGGTATGTGTTGGCTTGGTGTAAATTACGAACCGACTACCGGACTTTTCATTTGGGTAGGATTATCGATATTGTACTTTCCGAAACCGGTTTTGAAAAAGAGCATCCTTTGTTGGATGAGCTGATAGAAGCGGTTTATTATTCCGATGTGGAAATAGAAGTGAAACTCCGTGTTCACCGGGATGCATCTCGGGATGCCGGAGGAATGAAATATACGTACGGACTTTATGAAGAAGAGCCGGACGGAGTGTATTTGATTCAGAAATACCGGACTTATTCGTTGGAAAAATTCGGAAGATGGTATTTGTCTTTTGCCGATAAAGCGGAAATAATAGAACCGGAAGAACTGAAAGCAGTGGTAAAAGAACTTATTTCAACTATTAAAATATAGGAGTTTTCTTCATGGATAAATCAAGTTGTGCGAGAAATACGGAGCCTACTTCCGGAAATTATATCGGTATAAAAGGGGCGAAACTGAATAATCTTAAAAATATATCGCTGCATATTCCCAAGAATAAGATCGTAGTGTTCACCGGCGTATCCGGTTCGGGTAAGTCTTCGATTGTTTTTGATACGGTGGCTGTCGAATCTCGACGGCAGTTGAACGATACTTTTTCTTGGTATATACGCAACCGTCTCCCTAAGTACGAAAAACCGGATATCGAATCCATAGAGAATCTTTCGCCGGCGATTGTTATCGATCAGAAACGTATGGGAGGAAACATCCGTTCCATTGTAGGTACCGTTACCGATATTCAACCCTTAATCCGTCTGTTATTTTCTCGGATCGGGCAACCAAGTGCCGGATCTTCAAATCGGTATTCATTTAATGACCCGGCCGGAATGTGCCCGGAATGCCAAGGGTTGGGAAAAGTGATCCGGTTGGATCTTGATAAACTGTTGGATACAAGTAAATCAATCAACTCCGGAGCTATCCTCTTTCCTCCGTTTCGAACGGGTACTTGGCATTGGCAGCAATATGCCGGTACCGGTTTGTTTGATAACGACAAACCGTTAGAAGCATTTACTCCGGAAGAAATGGATTTGTTACTCTATGCGAAAGGATTGGAAGAAAGAAAAGCCGGAGTGCAGCCCGGAAGGATCATCCCTTCTTTGCCTCGGGCAGGATATGAAGGATTGGCGGACCGTTTTACTCGGATATACATCAACCGGGATGCCGGAGAAGTGTCTGACAGGACTTCCGGTATGATTAAAGGATTTGTTTCGGAAGCAGTGTGTCCGGCCTGCCGGGGGGAACGGCTTAACCGGGCGGCCTTGGAAAGTTATATTGATGATTATAATATTGCAACTTTTTCCAATATGGAGATATCGGATCTTATATCCGTTTTGGAAAAGATAGGCGATAAGGAGGGCCTTCCCGTGGTAAAAGTTATTCTTGAAAATTTGTACCGGATTCGGGATGTCGGCTTGGGTTATCTTTCGTTGAGCCGACCGACTTCCACGCTTTCCGGAGGAGAGTCTCAACGATTGAAAATGGTAAAACACTTGGGGTGCAGTCTTACCGGAATGGTTTATATTTTTGATGAACCGAGTGTCGGGCTTCATCCCCGAGATATTCATTTATTAAAGGAAATGTTTGTTGCTTTGCGAGATAAAGGAAACAGCGTATTGATTGTCGAACATGACAAAGATATTATACAGCATGCAGACTATATAATCGATATGGGGCCGGGAGCCGGTGAAAAAGGCGGGGAAGTTATATATGAAGGTAGTTTTACCGGCTTATTGACTTCCTCGGGTCTTACCGGAGAAATGATGAGAGAACGGATTAAATTGAAAGACCATGTAAGGAAACCTCAAGGCCGGATTGAGATAAAAGATGCTTGTTTGCATAATCTGAAACATGTATCGGTTGCTGTTCCGAAAGGAGTGATCACATGTGTAACCGGTGTGGCCGGGTCGGGAAAAAGTTCGTTGATATCTCGGGTATTTGTATCCCGATATCCGGAGACGATTGTAGTGGATCAATCGGCAGTAACGGCCACCATACGTTCCAACCCTGCAACTTATCTGGGTATTATGAATGATATCCGGAAAATGATTGCGGAAGAAAATAAGGTGAAACCTTCATTTTTCAGCTTTAATTCGCAAGGGGCTTGTCCCGTGTGCGGCGGAAAAGGAATAATTAGCATCGATATGGCTTTTATGGAGAATGTGACTGCCCGTTGTGAAGCCTGTGGCGGAAAACGTTACCGCCCGGAAGTGCTTCAATATAAATTGCGGGGCAAATCGATAACAGACCTATTAAGTTTGACGATCAGCCAAGCACTTGATTTTTTTAAGAATGAGAAGTGGGCTGTTAAAATCCGTTCCCTTGCGGATGTCGGACTGGGTTATCTTACTTTGGGACAATCGATGGATACCCTTTCGGGAGGAGAACTGCAACGAATCAAACTGGCCAATGAATTAAAGAAGAAAGGAGAAATATATGTTATGGATGAGCCGACGACAGGACTTCATCCGGCAGATGTATTGATATTAATGAATCTGTTAAACCGGCTTGCGGACAACGGGAATACCGTTATATTGATCGAACATAATTTAGATGTGGTAAAACAGGTGGATTGGATCATTGACCTGGGACCGGACGGCGGAAAAAAAGGGGGCCGGGTATTGTTTGAAGGAGTTCCTGCGGATTTATTAAAGTGTCCGCATTCACTGACAGCCCGGTATTTAAGAGAGGATCTCAATTAATGAAGTCCGACTCGTCTCGAATAGTCTGTAAAACAAGTTCCCGATCTTCGCAACTGAAAACATATTTTTTATTGTTCTTCGTAATAATAAAAAAAGCCTGATCATAGTCTCCCACATAGGATTGGTATTTTCCCAAGGTTTTATTATAAAATAAACCGGTATATCCTCCAAAGCCGCCGGAACCGACAATTCTCACATCGATTCCCTCCGGAACATAAATTCCCGCTTCTGTTATATCTTTATAATTAATTTTTATATTGCCTATGATTTTTTTGAGAGTCAGATCGGAATCGTTGAGAATGATCGATACGGGGGCTATTGTTATACAATAACAGACAACTCCCAATAAGAGGAGGAATAACAAAACCGGGATAGGATCAAAGGAAGCAAGCAAGCGGGTGAAAAGAAATAGCTCCGTAGCGGCAATAACAATACCGACAATAAGGGTCAACCCTTTTACAAATTTACTCCATTTAACTGTTAGTTTTGTGTCTTGTTTTATATGCATATGCTTTCGTCTTTAAAAACGTCCGGGGCTCGTTTTGTTTTCTTGTTTCTCAATACTGCCATGTATCCTGTTTTCATAACATAGCATGTAGCGGCTTACAAAAATAAGAAATATATGGTATTGATCCAATTGCTTTCCGGTTTAGAGGAGCGAATCGGCGGTGCTGTGCGACGTTGCATGCGGGAGATTAAAAGAGTATATTTGTATCCGTAAATAATAATACTATGAAGAAGATAATATGTCCTTTATTGATCTGTTTGTTTTTAGGAAAAATCCATGCAAAAGAAGAAATCGATTTCAAGGTTTTACAGTTGAATTTATGGCATGAAGGTTCGAAAGTTCCGGACGGTTATCGCGGTATTTTGGATGTGCTGGACCGGACGGATGCGGACGTGGTCTTTTTATGTGAGATAAGGGATTTTGACGGTAATCAATTTATGCCTCGAATCCTGAAGGATCTGAAAAAGAGAGGCAAATATTATTATGGAGAAACATTGGGTTTATCGGTAGGGATCCTGTCTAAATTTAAGCCGGACAGTATAACTAAATGTTGTATTGTTCCCGGAGATGAACACCGGGCGATGCTTAAAGTACGAATAACCATAGCCGAACGACCGGTCTGTTTTTATTCCTGCCATTTGGACTACCGGCATTATGAGTGTTACTTGCCGCGCGGGTACAGCGGCACTACTTGGGAAAAGATAGCTGCTCCCGTAACCGATGAAGATTCCGTTTTGAAAGCCAACCGGCTGTCTTTTCGGGATGAAAGTATTCGTACTTTTATTCAAGATGCACAAACAGAAATAGCCGCAGGTTATTCGGTCGTTGTGGGGGGTGATTTCAACGAGCCGTCTCATTTGGATTGGCAGTCAGATACGAAGGATCTCTATGATCATCATGGTGCGGTTGTCCGTTGGGATTGTTCGGTGATGCTCTATGAAGCCGGATTCAAAGATGCTTATCGTGAGAGGTATCCCGATCCCGTAAATTATCCCGGCTTCACCTTTCCTGCCGGAAATAAACGGGCGGAAGAAGCCAAGCTGGAAAAGTTGGCATGGGCGCCCGAAGCAGACGAAAGGGACCGGATCGATTTCATCTATTATTATTCCGTAAATGATGCCCTATCTTTACAGGAAAGTGTATTGGTGGGACCTTCCGAAACCGTTCTTCGGGGAAAGATCGTTGAAAATGATTCGAAGGATCCGTTTTTTGTCCCCCAAGGAATATGGCCTACAGATCATAAGGGAAATCTGACCACATTTAGGGTTTTCTCTTTTTGAGCAGGTGCGAGAAATTCTAATGGATCGATTTGGAGTGGTTTATGGATACGGGAAGAGGCGTGTATGATGCAGATTTTGCGAAACTTGAATATGAAAAATAAAAAATAACGTATGAAAATTATTGTTGTATGGATACTGTTTGTATTCACTTTTTCGGAATCAATCGGACAAACTTGCACCGGTAAAGTACTTGATGCCGAGACTCAACTTCCGATAGAATATGTAAGCATCGGTATAATAGGAAAAGATATAGGTACCGTATCCGATTCCGAGGGAAATTATTCCATTCGGCCTGGAGAGTTGAGCGACCCGGATTCCATCAGGTTCTCTTGCGTAGGATATGAACCGTTTACTCTGAATTTGAATGCTTTGAAAGAAGAGCCGCAGAGAACCGTCTTACTGAAACCAAAAATACTTTTGTTGGATGAAGTGGTGGTTCTTCCTTCTGTTTTTAAGGAAAAAATTTTGGGAAATAAATACGCCGGGACGATGATACAAGGCGGTTTCTCCGATAATAAAATGGGGTACGAGTGCGGAGTTCTGCTTAAAATAAAAAAGAGAGCTTTATTGGAAAAGTTGCGGTGTAATATTGCTAATTGTTCTTATGACAGTATTTTCTTTCGAATAAATGTATACAAACAGTTGGGAGAGAATACTTTTGAAAATATATTGGACCGGCCGATTTATGTTTATCAAGGAATAAATGAAGAAAAAACGTCTATTGAGATAGATTTATCTTTTTATAATTTGTTGGTTAGCGGAAATACATTGGTTACCATGGAACACATCGTCGACTTGGGAGAAGGATCCCTTTTCTTCTCGGGAGGACTGCTGAAAGGAGCTCCCTGTTATTCCCGGAAAACAAGCGAAGGCAACTGGTCCAAAATTCCTATAAAGTTGGGATTTAATGTGACGGCCCAAGTGGAGCAATGATTTATTTCCATTTCGCCAACAAACCTTTTACTCTCTCTTCTCTTTTCCGACATATTCGGAAGGGCTTTCTTTATAAAAATCTTTGAAACATTTAGTAAAATAAGATAAAGACGAGAAACCGGCAGAGTAGGCTACTTCCGAGATATTCCCGTGGGGCAGCGACAGGAGGCGGCGGGCATATTTCAAGCGAATTATTTTGATCAGTTCATTCGGGGAAAAGTCGGTTAACGATTTGATTTTTCGATAGAGTTGAGATTTGGAAAGTCCCATATTTTGAGCCACGTCATCCAAATTAAGTTCGGCATCGGCTATATGCAACTCTATATATTTTCTGAAATTATCAATAAAATATTGTTCCGATTCTGCTATTGTAGTTGGTTTTTTGGAGTCGTTTATCAGATTGTTTCCTACAGTTTCCATTATCTTCCGTCGGTTTTCGATTAATTTACGCAGCCTGATTTTCAACAAGTCGGCATTAAACGGTTTAGGAATATAAGCATCGGCTCCGCTCTCAAATCCGATTGCTTTTTGTTCTTCCAATGAGCAAGCTGTCAGTAAAATAACCGGTATATGACCGGTAGCTGTTTTTTCTTTGAGTATCCGACAAACGGTGAATCCGTCTTTCCCCGGCATCATTACATCGCTGACAATTACATCGGGAACATATTTTGCGGCTTTTTCCAATCCGGACTCTCCATCTTCGGCTTCTATAATTTCATAGTCTTCCCGGAGAATAAAACGCATGTAACTTCGCATATCCGGATTGTCTTCAATCAGCAACACCATGGGTTTATCCGGTTCGGAAATCGGAGTAGACAGTATGTCCTTTTCAATATAGCGGGGTTCGGAGGCCAACAAATCTTTTGTAAATGAGTTAGCGTACGAATCGGTTGCTTCCCGGATGTCTTCCGGGTTTTGTACAGTTGGGAGCCATACCGAGAAAGTGGTTCCTGTTCCTTCCTCACTTTCGACTGTTATTTTTCCGTGATGTATTTCTACCAATGCGCTTGTCAATGCCAAACCGATCCCGGTGCCCTCATCATTGGGGTTTACTTTATAAAAGCGTTCGAATATACTCTTTATTTTTTCTTCGGGTATGGCTTTTCCTTCATTGTAAACCGTTATTCGAACATGATCCTGTCCGTTTAATTGTTCTTTGGTAAGGCTGATCTTGATGTGTTTACCGCTCTCGGTATGCTTAAAAGCATTGGACAAAAGATTAAAATAGATCTTTTCCACCTTTTCCTTATCAAAGCATATCGAAAAATTGCCTTGTTCCGCTTCAAAAGAAAAATGAATCTGCCTGCGTTTAGCATAATCGGAAAAGATAATATTCAGGTCTTCCAGAAATGTTTTGATATTATCGGTAGAAAAGTAAGTATGCATTTTCCCGTTTTCATAACTGCGGAACTCTATTACTTGTGAAATCAGATTTAATAATGTGTTGCTGTTCCGTTTCACCAGATCAAGTAAATTTTTGTGCTCTTCGAATAAATCGGGAGAAGACAATAGCGTCTCGACAGGACCCAGGATCAGGGTCAACGGAGTGCGGAATTCATGAGATATGTTTGTAAAGAATACCAGTTTGGCATGTGTCGCTTCTTCCAATTGGTTGGACAACGAAATTAATTGATTTTTTTGTTCTTCCAGTAGTCGGTTTGACTTGCTTTTGCTCCGGTAAGCAACAATCGAAACCAATAACAGAATGGTGATTAGCAGGAGAATCAATATGGTTCCGAAGAAGAGGGTACGTTGGTTGGAATATTGCAGGAGGCTTTGATTGAGCAAACCGTTCATCGCCTCCAGTTTGCCCTGCTGTTCGAGAATTTGTTCTACCTGAAGTTGATGCACTTTCACATTGCTTTTATCCACTACGGCCGTATAAAGAATATTCTCTCTTTTATAAGGCTCTTTTATCAGAATTTGGTACGCCACTTCTATCACTTTATCTCCACCGGTGGGATAAATAAAGGATGCATCTTGTAAATTGTTTTGAATATTTTCGATTCCTCCGCCTTTACCCGGTAACGCATCTACTCCGATAATATAAGGGCGTTTGCCGCTGAATCGTTCATACGCTTTGTTGACTCCTGCAGCCATGGCATCATTTAGAGCAAATACTACATCTGCCGGTTCGCCTTCTTCAATAATTTGTCGCATTTTTTGCTCTGCCGTTTCGGTTAAAAATTCTCCGTTAGGCTGAGCAATAACCCTTATTCCGGGATAATTCTTAATGGCTTCTGTAAATCCGGTATGCCTTTCTGCCTCAGCAGTTATTTTATCGCGCCCCCTCATTTCTACCACGTTGCCTTTTCCGTTCAATAATGCAACGATATACAATCCGGCTTCATATCCCAACTCATAATTGTCTGCTCCGACATAAGCGGTATAATCTTCCGAATCGATTCGCCGATCGAAAAGAATAACCGGTATTCCTTTTTTATATGCTTTTTGTATGACAGGCGTAAGAGCCGAACCTTCTGCCGGCGAGACGACAATCAGATTTACTCTTTGAGCAATGAATTCTTCTACATCTTTAATCTGTTGTACGGGATCATCTTTTACCGATTTTATTTCCAGCGAAAGGTTGGGATAAAAAGACAACTCGCGCAACATTTCCCGGTTGGCTTTTTGTCTCCACAAATCTTCACTGCATTGAGAAACCCCAATGATATAAGACGTCTTCTTTTCCGAGTTACAGGAAATAAAGAACAAAAAAGAGAATATAACAGATATAAAAGAGGTATACTTCATGGTTTTATGGATATGCTCCTATATACAAATATACTTAAAAGCACTGTACCGGTATTGAAATACAATGCTTTTAAGTACCGGTCCGGATATTATTCTTATTTCCGGAAGAGTTCAATATAGGAATCAGGCAATTTAGGCATGGCTCCATGTTGAGTACAGACATAGGCCGATACTTCAACAGCCAGTTGGTGGGCTTCCGGAATAGGATTGCCATGCAGGTAGGAAGCTACGAACGCAGCTGTAAAAGAATCGCCGGCACCGACGGTGTCTGCTACATGAACCTTAGGTGTAGGCTGATAAGAAGTTTCTTTCGCTGTATAGACAAAACTGCCTTCCGTTCCTTTGGTCAGGATTACAATATCCAACTTATATTCTTCGAGTAATCGCAAGCAAACTTCTTGCTCATTTTCCCGATCAAAACCATATAGTTTTGAAACAACCACCACCTCCTCCTCATTTATTTTCAGAATATTGGCGAGTTTTAATGACTCGGAGATCAATTCCTTAGTATAAAAATGTTGTCGCAGGTTAATATCGAATATCTTTTTACTTCCTTCGGGCATGGTTTGCAAGAATTTTGTGATTGTTTTCCGGCTTACGCTGTTGCGTTGCGCCAAAGAACCGAAAGATACCGCTTGGGTAATTTTAGCCAGGTTCTCGGTTTTTGCTGTGAAAGGTATATTATCCCATGCCACATCTTCCAGTATTTCGTATTGAGGAATCCCCGCTTGGTCGAGAGTGACCTGAACGGTACCGGTCGGGAAATCGGTGGTTTCGATCAGGTAATTCAATTCTTTCTCTTCCAAACCGGAAAGAATTTCTTTCCCCAACAAATCATCTCCTATCGCACTGACTGCATAACCGTTGTATCCGAATTGCGATACATGGTATGCAAAATTGGCAGGAGCTCCTCCCAATACTTTTCTTTCCGGGAATACATCCCACAGTATTTCGCCCAGTCCTACAATTGTATTATTCATGATATCAAAATTTTATTATTTCTTTGGATTTATAATTATACTCTGTCTTTTAAACGACCGGATAAAAGGGTCAGGTAAAGAACACCGACAGCCAAAACAAGTAAAGCGCCCGTTTGTGAACCGATGGTATCAGCCAATACACCCATTAACAACGGGAATACGGTACCTCCGAACAGTCCCATGATCATTAATCCGGAGACTTCGTTCTTTTTGTCCGGCATGTACAGTAATGCTTGTGAAAGAATGACGGGGAAAATATTGGAATTACCCAATCCTACCAATGCAATACAAACATAGATCGGAGTAAGATCGGTAAAGATAAACAATCCGACTATGGATAATATCATCAGAACCACACTAATCATGAAGAATTTTCTGGCAGAGAATACGGCCAAGACAAATGCGCCCGTAAAACTGCCGATGGTACGGAAGAGAAAATAGATGCTGGTGGCATAGCCGGCTTCTTCCAGCGGAATACTCAACCGTTCCATAATGATTTTGGGAGCTGTTACATTTACTCCTACATCGATACCGACATGGCACATAATCCCTAAAAAAGATAATAATATCATTTTATCTCCCAATAAAGCAAAACATTGGGTAAAAGTGGAACCTTTCCCTTTTTCCTCTTGTTCGCGGATAGAGGTAATTCCCAACAACACAGTTGCCAAAACAGCTACAGCCATAAAAATAGGATATAAATACTTCCAATCTCCTAATGACGAGGCTGCCCAAGCCGCAATGATGGGAGCGAGAAAGGAAGCAATTGCTTTTACAAATTGTCCGAAAGTAAGGGAGCTGGCCAACTTATCCCCGGTTACAATATTGGACAATAAAGGATTCAGGGAAACTTGCATTAATGTATTTCCGATCCCCAACAAAGAGAAAGAAATCAGCATCGACGCAAATGAATAGTGGATAAACGGTATGGCTAATGAAAGTGCCGTAACAATTAAACTCAACAATACTGTTTTTTTACGTCCGATCCGGCTCATTAACATTCCTGTAGGAACGGAAAAAATAAGGAACCAGAAGAATACCATGGAAGGGAAAAGATTAGCCATGGTATCCGTCAGATTAAAATCTGCTTTTACATAATTGGTAGCGATTCCCACCAGGTCAACAAATCCCATTACAAAAAAGGAAAGCATCACCGGTATAAGCATTAAGACTACATTTTTTTGTTTCATTTTTATGATATTAAAGTTAAGAGTATGTTTATATTATTATTGTTTCCACACGGATTTCAACGGCCAAGCCGTTAACGTTACTTGACTGCCGTTTCCGTTTTGGGAAAATACTTCTACTCCCGTTTGCGTATCATCTGCAAAAGTCAGTAAGGACATTACTTTCTTTCCTTCTTCCGTAAAGATTTCGACACTTGATTTATCGGAAAAGATGATCAGACGCAGTTTTCCATTATCTGCCATTACGGGAACAGTTGTTTTTTTCGAAAAGTTCTTAATCGGTTCAAACGAACAATTTGTTCGGTCGATGCATAAAGATGAGGTGATCGGGTTATATCTTATTTCCAATTTACGCCCGCTACCTACACATAAATTGAATCCCACTTCCTCTTTACCGGAAGTCGGGAATGTGAAGACAGCATCTATTTCATATACATTTTTTGCCGGATTAAGAGAGTGGATGGCGGTAACTCCTTTGGGTAATACAGAAGAATAGGTTATTCTTTTTCCCCGTAATTTTTTCAGGGATGCAACCGGAGTTTGTACCATACGGATGCCTTCGGGAACTGTTTTTAATGTAATATTACGAGGGATGGACCAGAATCCGTTCCTTCGTGAGTCCGGAATTTCGCGAGCATATTCCCAATTATTCATCCATGCCAACCACGCAGTATGTTCCAATGTTCCGTCGTAATCCACTATTGCTCGTGCAGCGTAGAAGTCGGTCCCGTAATCAACCCATACTGTATGTTCCAACCCGGTGTTATTAAGAACATCGGAAAATAAAATATGATCGATGTTGATATATCCCCAATCCGGAGCATCATAATCGTCAGTAATTTCGATTCTTGCTTTCTGTCCTTTCCGGTTGCTTACATCCCAACCTCTCCACTTCAAATAGGCCGAATTGTCTCCCGGTGTCGAGTGAATCACAGTATCGTTTATAATCAGATTGATGCACGTTTTTCCCGGATGGTCGCCTCCGGCTATCAAAAAATTGATGGCATTGGTTTCGATGATAAAGTCGGGAGAGGTGAGTTTGCCCCGGTTGGCAGGTGTACCGCCGAAGGAAGAAGCCATGCCTTTCCCCAAGCGGCCGGAGAGATGATTGGCAGTCGGCGCTTCCCAAAAAGCATTTCCTTCGACAATCCAATCGTTGTAGCTGTTTCCCTCGAAATCCATGAATACCTTCCCTTCCAAACCTTTTCCATGAAGTAAGTAATCCGATTGTTGTTTGTCCGGGGTAAAAGTATGTCCGTCAAATTCTCCGACAAAATACTGTCCCCGATTAGGGCCGACAGAAGTCATTAATACCCATTTCTTACAGTTATTGTTTTCATCGACCGGTAACCGGTACATATCGGGACACTCCCATATATTTTGTATGGCTCCGCAAGGACCAAAATCACTCAGCCGGTTCCACTCCTTGAGATTTTGCGAACCATAGAACTTTATTTTTCTTTCGAGGGGAGCATTGACAATCATGATCCATTGGGAAGATTCTTCGTGGCGAAAAACAGTAGGGTCACGAAATTCCTTACTGTTGAGATTCAATACCGGATTGCCTTCATAATATCGGAAAGTGACATAGTCGTTGCTGTATGAAAGTCCTTGAGACTGGATATTTGTCTTACGGTCATTCATCGTATATACAGCAATCATGCTGTTTGGACCGAAGGAGGCTGTATTCTCTTTATCTATTACCAACGAGCCGGTATAATAAGCAAAGCTGCCGTCGTCGTCGGTCATCGCTTTGGGAGATTGTTCTGTATACCGGGTAAAATCTTTCGTAACCGCTTTTCCCCACCACATCAGATGATACATTCCTTGATAATAAACCATTCCGCAGGGATCACCGATCCACCCGTTTTTCGGGGAGAAATGATAGTGCGAACGGTATTTTTCATCAAAAGATTCTCGTAGCGGTTGAGTATATCCCGACAGGATTATCAAAGTCGATAATCCCGTCAGGAATATCTTCCGGAAATTATGTAAGTTTCGTACCGACATGGTATCAATCCTTATTTTAGCGTATATATTTGCATGTCTTTGACACTTACCGGAGCTCCGGCAGCATTTAATTCCATCGAATTATAAGGTTCTTCAGGAAACATAATGTTGGTCAGTATCAGTTCTCCGTCATTTACAAATAACTCGATCGATGCTTTGTCTGCTAAAATACGAATTTTATATGTACTTTTCTTATTTAAGGGGGCAGTTATCGGTTGAGGTGCAAATTTATCGCTGAACCGGGTTAAACCGCTTTTCGACCGATCTGCGGATAAGTTTTCTCCTGCAATATCGAATGTAAACTTCATTTCTTCACCGGTTCTGTTTTTCAGTTTCAACTCAAAGGCGGAGGCTTCCCCCGGGGTTACCGTCATTTCTATTTCATAAGCTCCGTTGTTATCGGGAAGTTTTTCTATCTTGTAAACATCATTAACGATTACGTCCTCAATTGTTTTGGTCTCGGCCCTCAGGTCATTCAATTCCTTAATCGGGATGCCGGATAAGATCAAATGCTTATCGTTATGAGCTAATTTCAATTCGCGAGGAATGGTCATGGCATTTCGAAAATGGGTAGTAGGAACTTGATTGGCGTAATCCCAATTACTCATCCAACCAATGAATATCCTGCGGCCGTCAGGGGTGTTATCCCATGTTACTCCTGCATAATTATCTCGTCCGTAATCGATCCAAAGCGGATAGGGAAGATTATCCGGAGTGAAAGTATTACCATCAAAATCACCGATAAAATATTGAGTGGCGCTTCCTCCGTTGGGGCCTCCGGGATTAATGCTTACCAGTAATACCCACTTAGTTTGTCCGTTGTATGTTAACGGGAAAAGATCGGGACATTCCCAGACTCCGCCATGATTTCCGATTCCTTCACCAAACTCGCTCAAACGTTCCCATTCTTTCAGGTCTTTCGAACCGTAGAACGTGATGGTTTGGGTAGTAGCCAATGACATGATCCACCGATTACTTGCGTGATGCCAAAATACTTTCGGATCACGGAAATCCGGATAGTTGAGGTCGCTTACTACCGGATTGTTATTGTATTTAGTAAATGTTCGTCCGTCGTCTTTGCTGTAAGCAATACTTTGGGTTTGGATACGTCCGGCAGAAGTATATATAGCCACTAAAGCGTTTTCGCCGAAACCGGTTGTATTATTTTTATCGATGACCGCACTGCCCGAAAAAACAGTACCCAATGAATCCGGATACAAGGCATCGGGGAGGTGTTCCCATTTCAGTAAATCTTTGCTGACCGTATGTCCCCAATGCATATTTCCCCAAGTGGAACCGTAAGGATTATGTTGATAATACAAATGATATTCACCATTATGGTATACCATACCGTTCGGGTCGTTGGTCCAACCGTAGCGTGGAGAAAAATGGTAATGCGGACGGTATTTTTCATTATACTCGAAAAAGAAATCATCCGATTGCTTAATTTGAGAATAACCGATGTCACTCTTTTTGACATGATGAAACAGGAGGGTAAGTTCTTTTCCTTTGTATTGTTCCACCTCAATCGGAACCCAATAGTCTGCTTTAGTCTGAGCTACACGAATAAATAGTTCTTCACCGACATTTTTACCGTTGACTTGTAAATGAATCTTTGACTCGGGGCCTTTGTCTTCAATCGGTACCAGCAGGTATTTTTTTTCGATAGTAAACGAAAGCTTATAATCGGGGAGTATATTGCTTTTTTCTTGGTTGCTCATTACGATTTGGTCTGCTAAAATGTGCCCCCATCCGCCGCGTTGATTATCAACGATGCGGATGATTGCTTTTTTACCCTTATATTCTCGAACATCCCATGTCATTTGGTGAAGCGTTTCACTTTCGACAATCGGACGGCTAATATAGATACTATTCTCGTCAATAACAAGTTCCATATAAGTGTCGGGATGCATTCCTCCGGCCAACAAAAAGTTAATATAATCCCGTTCGATCGTAAATTCGGAAGAAGTGAGAGTTCCTCTTGAATCATCCCCTCCATTAAAACTGTTGACCAAATATGTCCCTTCGAAATTAGCGATCTCATGTTGTCCCGGGTAGGAGCCCGGTGAAGGGCTTGTTCCAAATGCTTCTCCCTCTACTGTCCATTTATCAAATGTTCCCGATTCAAAATCATCTATTATAATATCGGATGGGGATGAACAACCGAGCAGACAAATTGAAACAAAAAGGGTACCGATTGATTTTGATATTTTATTCATTTTGTATTGATAAGTGATGGTGGATTAATAACTAATTGAAAACATTCAGGTCCGAAAAAATAACTTCTCCATTATCGGCAAAGATTCCCCAAGGATTTCCGTTCATCTTATAGATACGGTTGGTAAATGCTTTTTGTCCATTTACATAGATAACACATACTGCGTTTTCCACCAACAGAGTTACCTTGTATTCATTGCTTGGTGATAAGGGAAAAGAAGTTATCGGATCGGAAGTCCCTGCCAAGCGTTGTACCCGATTGAGTTGCAGTTCTTTCCTTTCGGTATCAAAAGTTAACGAATACACTTCCCGACGATTTCCGCAAGCTCCGAGTTCAAAGCCGAAGCGAGTGGCTGTAGCCGGTTGAATCGTTGCTGTAATTTTTGTCGGTTTAGCATCTAATCTGTCGAATGTGACAAAATCTTGGCTTTCCGTCGAACCGGATAATATATAAGTACTCCCTGCTCCTTGCGGCTTTTGACTGCCCGTAACCTTTAAGTTAACAGCCGTTGAGAGTTGATCGTCAATGCTGTTGGGAATGGTGACATACAATGTTCCATCCTGATTTTGAATTAACCGGTGTGTAACCAACGAGCCGGCCCATCCGAACGAATCCGAATCTTTATGGTTTTCACGGGTAGGACACCAAGCGAACAGGTAGCGATTTGTTCCGTCGGATGCTGTTTTACCCGCATAATAAGCTACTCCGTCCAGCATTTCATTGGAGGGTGTAATCCATTCATTTGAATCCGCAGCCCGGTATTTGTAATGCACCCTTCGATCATTGATATCGGAATAAATCAGGTATTGGTAATTTCCTTCAGTAAACACGTCCGGGCATTCTACCATGAAGGTGGTTTCATCATCGTAGAACGGCTCTTCTAAGGTCCAGTTGTATAAATCGGTAGAACTGTATTGTGCAATCACGGCTCTCCAAGAACCTTTATAGTCGGCCCGGGTACTGATCAACATTTTAAATGTGTTGCTTGCTTCGTCCTGGATGATAATGGGATCTCGAAACTCGTTTCGATCATATCCCCACGATGCTTCCAACGCAAAGCCGGAATCTTTTGTCCATGTATTGAGGTCGTTGGAAGTGGCCAGCAGAATTTTCTCTCGCGGGTCTAACGCACCGTTATGTCCTGTATAAAATGCATAATATTTACCGGCGTGTTCAATTACCGATCCTGTTCCCAATGCACCGTCTTGTTCTTCTTCCGTACCGCAAGGAATCATCTCTCCGTTATCGGTATAGGAAAACAAATCCGAAGTCGTAGCTTTATACCAAGGGTGGAATGTTTTTGCTCCATTGCGGGCATCATGCAAATAAAACACATGAAACTTTCCGTCTTTATAGAAAGGCATCGGATCGCCCACCCATCCTTCAGAAGGCTTAAAAAAAAGCTTATAAGATTGATAGATATCATTTACGTCGTAGCAAGCGGGAGCATCGGGTGCCGCATCCGGATCATTACTTTGATAATTGAGGTCGTCGTTGCAACCGGCCAACATCATCAGGCTTAATAATATATATGTTATCATTGATTTTATTTTCATGATCGTTTATTTATATGGGAGGGTGTATCAAAAGGGTAAGTATTCTTTGAATAAGTTACGGATTGTAAGTTTGGCAGGCGATACGCCTCATCCGCAGCTTTCCCCCGGGTTACGCTTCGCTCACCCG
>DAIQOU010000806.1:0-1374 GCA_036787725.1 Bacteroidales bacterium | reverse complement strand
AGGTAATTCCGCCAAAAGAAGATTAAAATAATAAAGAATAAATTATGAAAAACATTGTGAAATCAAAGATGAAAACAATTAGAATAATGGCTATAGCCCTACTGGCTATTATTGCTTACGGATGTGCCGAGGAGCAGAAATTTGATCCGGCTCCCGCCAATAATCCTGCGATTACCCGGCTGACAGAAGCTGCAGATGAGTTAAGAGTTCAACTGGATGAGGCTGTCTTCGGGAAAAAGAAAGGTATGTATCCGGTCGAAAGTCGCAGTATACTTACCGAGGCGATTGCAGAAATAAGCCGATTGGTCTTGAATATTCATTCCGGGACAAAATCGCCGACGGAAGCCGAAATCTCTCAAGCTATCAATACTGCTAAAGAGGAGGGGAATCGTTTTAAAGGAACTGTTCTGACAGAAGATATTCCCTGGGATGGAAAACCGGTAGAATTGTACGTCGACGGATTAAATGACGGGTATATTGATTTTGGTGCGAGTGGAGCTTTCACTAATTTCGGTACCATGACCCAACAACAATTTACTATTGAGTTCTGGGTGAAGATGACAAAGGTTCGGGATGACATTGGTGCCGTTATTTCTGCTTTCCGCGAAAATGGAGGTGACAGAACCGGATGGCTTATTAATTACCGTAATTATGATTTCATGCGTGTAAGTCTTGCAACGGGTGAAGACGGACGCGGGCTTTTTGAGGAAGGAACGGGATATATGGGACGCGGAGACTGGATCCAAGATGGACAGGTAGTAGAGAACCTGAATTCTCCTTGGTTACATATTGCTTTGGTATACAATGATAACGGTAGAGGAAAGCTCTATTTGAACGGAGTAATTAAAGAAGGACGGGTAGATTGGGCAATAAACGACTGGATGAAAGCCGACTTTGAACCGTTCCTTAATATGACAGCCTTTGTTCAACGGGATGTTAATGGTAAATTAACTCGTCCGGTAGCGGGCTATTTGAAACATTTCCGTATTTGGAAGGCTGCCAAAAATGCCGAAGAAGTGAATGATTTGATGAATGGAAAGGCTGTTACGGGTCGTGAATCGGATCTTGTTTGCGCATGGCCTTTGGATGAAACGGTTGAGGATGATAAAGATATACTTGATCTGACAGGCAGACATTCTGCTGCTGTGCGCGGAACTTACAGATGGGAAGAAAAAGAATAAGTTTTTTCTTTTTTTGATTCTCAATCGTTGAACGAAATAAAGAGATTGTCTCAAAAAACTGAGCGTTCTTTGAATAAGTTACGAATTGTAAGTTCCGTCCGGGAGAAAGCCCGAAGGGAAGAAAGGGGAAGGCGCGAAAGGAATGGATAAACTCGCTCATATCAACCCCGGAGGGGTTGAACCCGCTTCGGGG
>DAIQOU010000043.1:0-17142 GCA_036787725.1 Bacteroidales bacterium | reverse complement strand
GGAGAGTCTCCCCTGCCTACAGGGGAGAAGCAAAACCGTATGCGGTGCTTCCGACCAACCGTATGCGGTGCTTCCGACCAACCGTATGCGGTTTTGCTTTTCCCCCGGATAGAGGTGAGTCGGTCCCCCGGATAGTCATTGAAAACCAAAATAATTCATTAATTGTTAATATATAAAATACATGTCGGACAATTTTTTGGTTTTTAGTCTTCACCCATTCCAACAGATTGCCGTGTCAAACAAATTCATTAGCTTTGTATCACCAATGAAAAATAACAATAAGATCATTTCAAATGGATTAAAATGGTATGAAACGAAACAGGAACCGACAGCCGGTATAAATTAAAAGGGGGGATTTATATTCTGAAAGTTCGGCTGTTTTTTCGTGTTACTTTTTACGACCTTAATATAAAAATAAAAGAATAACGTATGAAAAAGCTGTTTCTATTTTTTTTGGGATTCGTCGGGATTATTGCTTGTACCCGACAAGTTCCTCAGCCTGAGTTGCCGGCTTTGATTCCCTATCCGGTGGAGTTCCGTGCAGACTCCGGCAGTTTTGAACTGAACCGACAAACCCAACTGATCCGAAATGATAACGGAAAATTTGACAATGAAATTGCCTGCTTTCAATCGTTGATAAAAAAGACAATCGGCGAAGAACTTTCTCCGGGCAATGCCGGCGGGAAAAATGTGATAGAGATAAACTATGTGGAAGACATGTTTTCCGAGGAAGCCTATAACCTGATCGTACAAAACGATCGTATAACGATCGAAGCCGCTACTCCTCACGGATTGTTTAATGCGACTCAAACATTCAGGCAATTGCTCCCCGAAGGAATTGAATCGGCTTCCTGTAAGCCGCTTAAGTCGGTAAGCATTCATAACTTGGAAATCCGGGATTTTCCCGCTTACTCTTGGAGAGGAATGCACTTGGATGTTTCCCGGCATTTCTTTACCTTGGACTACTTAAAAAAGCATATCGATCGATTGGCATTGTATAAATTCAACAAGTTTCATTTGCATTTAACCGATGACCAGGGATGGAGAGTCGAAATTAAAAAATATCCCAAGTTGACGGAAGAGGGGGCTTGGCGTACCTTTAATAACCAAGATTCCGCTTGTATGAAAAAAGCATCGGAAAATCCCAACTTTGAAATAGATCCCCGGTTCATCCGGGAAAAGGACGGACAAACGATCTATGGAGGATATTATACGCAAGAAGAAATAAAAGATCTTATTGCTTATGCCCAATCCAAACATATTGAAATTATTCCGGAAGTAGACATGCCCGGGCATATGATGGCTGCTATCAAAGCGTATCCTTTTCTGGTGGAAGGAGAATTCGGTTGGGGAGAGATTTTCTCCACTCCCATTTGCCCTTGTAAGGAAGAGGTCTATACTTTCACCAAGGATGTATTGTCCGAAATTATTGAATTGTTTCCTTCGCAATACATACACATCGGAGCGGATGAGGTAGATAAAAAAACATGGGCCGAATCGGATCTTTGCAAGAAATTTATGCAGAAAAACAACCTTAAGAACGTCAATGAACTGCAAAGTTATTTTGTGCATGCCATGCAGGATTTCGTCGAATCAAAAGGAAAAAGAATAATTGCATGGGATGAAATATTGGAGGGCGGTACCAATTCGAGTGTAATGGTAATGTATTGGCGAGGGTGGGTAAAAGATGCTCCCAAGAGGGCTGTGGAAAATGGAAATAAAGTGATAATGACTCCCACCAATCCCCTTTACTTTGATTATGAGAATAATAACACGGCGGTATATAATGTTTATCATATGGATGTGGTCCCGGATAATATTCCGGCTTCCGAAACCGATTTGATACAAGGAGCCCAGGCCAATCTCTGGTGTGAAAAGATCCCGTCCGAACCGCAAGCCGAGTTTCAAATGTATCCGCGCATGTTGGCTTTGGCAGAGCGTGTATGGACGGACGATACCGAACAATTTGAAGATTTTTCGAAGCGTTTATTAAAACAGTATTCCCGGTTGGATGCGCTGGGTGTACATTATCGATTACCCGATATCGAAGGGTTTGCACAAGAGAATGTATACGTCGACCAAACCGATTTTATGGTTGTCTCTCCGCTTCCGAATATGAAAATTCGTTACACATTGGACAGCAGCGTTCCGGCATCCGATTCTCCGGAATTGTCTGCTCCCCTCTCGATTACCGATCCTACTTTGTTAAAAATGGCATTGTTTAGTCCGGCAGAGGTAAGGGGTGAAATCTATACCTTGAACTTCAGGCCTGTGGAAATGAAAAAAGCGATTATCCCGGAGAACCCGGTTCCCGGATTGACTTGTGAATTCTTCAATAAGTATTATAAGAATACCAACGGGATGGGGAGTACTCCGGATGAAGTATTCCAAGTCGCCAACATCTCGGCACCCAAAGAAACCAATTCTTTCGGCCTCCGATTCAACGGATATATTGAGGTACCCGAAACCGGTATTTACAGTTTTTTCTTTACCTGTGATGACGGGGGAGTATTGTATATTGATGGAGAGCCGATTGTAGATAATGACGGACAACATTCTCCGGTACTTAAGAGCGGACAGGCAGCGCTGGAGAAAGGTATGCACCCGTTTCGATTGGACTTCATCGAAGCAGGCGGAGGATATACCTTAAAGTTACAATACAGTTTTCAAGGCGGACCGGTATCCGACATACCCGATGCTTGGTTCAAACAGTAAAATTCATAATTCATAATCCATAATTCATAATTCATAACCTATGAACAAAAAAAATGTATTAAAGAAGGGAGTGTTCTTGACCTGTTTAATTGGGATGCTTGTCGGCATTGCTTGTGCAAATACCAACAATCGGGGCCAAGAAACTCCTCCCTCCGGTGAGTTGCAAAATTTGACCGGTTATGTGGATCCTTATATCGGTACCGGTGATCACGGCCATGTGTTCATGGGAGCGAATGTTCCTTACGGATTGGTCCAGTTAGGTCCGACTCAATACAGTCAAGGCTGGGATTGGTGTTCGGGTTATCATATTTCGGATTCCACGATCATCGGCTTCGGCCATATGCATTTGAGCGGTACCGGAATCGGAGACTTGGGAGATATTTCCTTTATGCCGGTTATTGGAGATGTAAACTTGGAACGGGGAAAATTACCGGATGAGAGTTCGGGCATTTATTCTTATTTTTCGCATGACAAAGAAACTGCCAAACCGGGATATTATTCGGTTCACCTGGATCGTTTCGGAATCGATGTCGAACTGACCGCTACTCAACGGGTAGGATTTCATAAATATACTTTTCCCGAGAATAAGGATGCCCGTATCGTAGTCGATTTGGTGCATGGCATCGGATGGGATTCTCCGCAAGAAGGATATTTGGTGCAAGAAAATGACAGTGTTGTTTCCGGATATCGCTATTCAAAAGGTTGGGCCAATGATCAGCGGATTTATTTTACGGCTGTGTTTTCCAAACCGATTTCGGAATTCTCGGTATACGATACCACTGCTTTGCAAGAAGGGAATTCAATTACCGTGCGAAGAGCATTTGGTGTAGTTAAGTTCGGAGAAACCGGTCCGAATGAATCTCTATTTGCCAAGGTAGCATTATCTCCCGTAAGTATTGAAAATGCCAAAGCAAATATGACGTCCGAACTTCCGGCTTGGGATTTTGAAGGAACGATTGCAACAGCCGACCGGAAATGGAATGAAGCCTTAAACAAAATTGTGGTGACTTCCGATAATCAAGCGGATTTGCGTACATTCTATACGGCGTTGTATCATTCGATGACAGCTCCTTCGATCTTTGCGGATGTGAACGGAGATTATTGGGGTACGGATAAGCAAGTACACAGCAATAATTCATTTACCAATTATACTACTTTTTCGTTGTGGGATACTTACCGGGCAGCCCAACCGTTGATGACCATTATTCATCCGGAAATGTGTAACGATATAGTAAATACTTTCTTGAAGATATTTGAGCAACAAGGAAAATTACCGGTTTGGCACCTGATGGCCAATGAAACGGATTGTATGGTCGGTAATCCGGGAATAATTGTACTGGCAGATCTGCTGCTGAAAGGGCATGTGTCCGATAAAGAGGCAGCATTTGAGGCGATGAAAACTTCGGCACTCTTGGATGAAAGAGGGCTGGGACTGTTGAAAGAATACAATTACATCCCTTCTGATAAAGAAAACGAATCGGTAGCCAAAGCATTGGAGTATGCAATTGCCGATTGGTGCATTGCCCAAGTGGCTAAAGAACTGGGGAAAACGGAAGACTACGAAATGTTTTTAAAAAGAAGTCAAACCTATGCCCGTTATTTTGACAAAGACACCCGTTTTATGCGTGGAGTAACCTCCGAAGGGAATTTTCGTGTCCCTTTCAGTCCTTTTGCTTCCACCCATCGGGAAGACGACTATACTGAGGGGAATGCATGGCAATATACTTGGCTGGTGCCGCATGATGTGAACGGACTGATCAACCTTTTCGGGAGTGAAGAAGCCTTTACCGAGAAGTTGGATTCTTTATTCATCGTGGAAGGTGATCTGGGAGAGGAAGCTTCTCCGGATATCAGCGGGCTTATCGGACAATATGCTCACGGAAACGAGCCGAGCCATCACATCGTTTACCTTTATCCGTATGTGGGACAACAATGGAAAACGGCAGAGAAGGTACGCCAAATCTTAACCGAATTGTATTTTGATAAACCGGCGGGATTAAGCGGTAATGAAGATGTAGGGCAAATGTCTTCTTGGTATATCTTATCCTCCCTCGGCTTTTATCCGGTGGCTCCGGCCGGTGGGGATTATGTATTCGGCAGCCCATTGATAAAGGAAGCCGTATTGCAAGTCGGCAACGGCAAAACCTTTACTGTTACAGCACATAATAACAGCAAGGAAAATATATACATTCAACAGGTGAAATTGAATGGTCAACCTCATACTAAATCTTATATCAACCATAAGGATATTGTGGCCGGAGGAACCTTGGAATTTGAAATGGGTCCGAATCCGTCTTCCGTTTTCGGAACGGACAAAGGTGATCGGCCGGTGTCGGTGAGGTAAACATATCACAGACTCCAACCAAACAGTCGGGAATTATTTTTCGACTGTTTGGTCTGTCTCTAACCAACAAAAATAACCCAACTTATACAAATCGAACAACAACAGATTAGGATGTCGGCTGTTTAATTGAGCAACCAACCGCTTTCGACTGATTCTGAAGAAAAAAGCCACAAAGGAAGTTAACTTCCAATCCGATATTTTTTGTCCCATTCTTACTAATTTTACGGAATCCGTAAATGCTTTTTTATTTTCTATGCGTTCCCGGATCTCCGGTAAATTGCGAATGCTTTGTTCTGTCTTTTGAATATAAACTTCTGTTGTGTCCAGATTGGTATTCACTAAAGGATTGTCAATATGTTCGATTTTTATACCGAATTCGGACAACTCAATACCAAATAAGGTGTCTTCGTGTCCGTATCCTTTTATTTTTTCATCAAAAGAAAGATGATCAAACAATTGTTTATCGATAAGAAAATTAAAGGTGAGAAAGCTTTTGTTCGGATTTTTATTGCGAATGGCTGCCGGTACTTCTTCTCTTTTTACGCTGTAATACCACCTCAACATATATTCCCTTCCGGGACTTGATTCCGTGTTTTTTCTTCCTCCGCAACAGACTATTCCGGGGCGGCAATAAGACAAATAATTTTCAATGAAGCGGGTGTTGTCCGTTTCGGCATCACAGTCCATAAACAAGAGGTAACGTGACCGGGCTTTTTTAGCCAACAGGTTGCGAATGGCCGATCGGCCGATATTCCCGGGCAGCTCTTCATATACAACATTCTTTAATGAAGATAAGTTTCTGTTCTTTTTCCGATAAAATTCCTCTGATGCATCGTCAATCAACAACAACTCGAAAAAGCCCGGTAACGATTCTGTTTGCCGGTGCAACTCGGTCACTAATTTTCTTACATCACAGTTATAAATGGGAATACAAACGGAAATCATCGGGTATTAAGAAGCATTTGTTTTCAAATATACATTATTATATGATATAACGGTTGATATCAAACAAAAATTGCCCGGACAGTCAGTTGGTCCGGGCAATTTCGGGATAAACTATTTATTATCGATTACTTTTTTTGAACGGCTCGAACTATTTCTCCGATCCAAAGAACAAACGAAGTACTTCCGGTAATGATCAGCCAGTCTCTTAAGGTTAACGGAACCGTTCTGAACACCTCTCCTCCGAATTCAACAATCAGTACCTGACCGATGAGAATAACGAATGCGACAGCAATAAAGCCTTTGCTTTGAGATAAATTACTGAAAGCCGATTTTCCGGTTTGGAATGCTTTGGCATTGAACATGTTCCAGAATTGAAGCATTACAAATACCGTAAAGAAATAAGACAACGAGTAAGCTCTCGGATCCGGAGCATATGGGAAGAAACTTGTCAAATATTCGGGTTTAGAGAAAAGATACATCATTCCAAGTAATATCACTACAAATGTAAGACCTACAAATAGAATATTATTTCTCATCACCGGAGTGACTATGAAATCTTTGTTCCGTCGTGGTTTTTCTTTCATTACATTCTCATCCGGCGGTAAAGAAGCCAAGGCTCCCGCAGCAAAGGTATCCATAATGAGGTTCACCCACAACATTTGTGTAACAGTAAGCGGAAGTTCCGTGCCGAAAATAGAACCGAGGAATACCAAAATCAAAGCAGCCACATTAATGGTCAACTGGAATAAGATGAAACGTTGGATATTCTTATATAAAGAGCGTCCCCACATCACGGCGGTAGCAATACTGTTGAATGAATCGTCCAACAGCGTAATATCGCTGGCTTCTTTTGCTACCGATGTACCCGAACCCATAGATAATCCGACGTGAGCATGGTTAAGCGCCGGAGCATCATTCGTTCCGTCGCCGGTTACGGCTACTACAGCATCATTTTGTTGTAACAATTGTACCAACCGTTGTTTGTCGGTTGGTCTTGCCCGGCACATGATCTTCAGATCCCGTACACGATGAAATGCTTCCTCATCCGTCAACGCTTCAAAGTTGGGGCCGGTAATAATATTCTGTTCCGTATCCGTATTTTGCCAGATTCCGATCTGACGACCGATTTCACGAGCCGTAGCCGGTGTATCTCCGGTAACGATCTTTACATCGATACCGGCATGCAAGCATTTTTCAACGGCAGCCGGGACGTCTTCTCTCACCGGATCCGAAATGGCAGTGATTCCCAAGAATATTAATCCTTCTTCGGCCAATTCTTTTATTTCGTCTTCTTGATCCGGTTCCAGTATTTTGTAAGCAAACCCCAAGGTCCGCATCGCTTGATTCTGATATTGAAGCAATTGTTCTTCTATGCCGGCTTTTTCATCCGATACCGGGTGAATGCCGTCTGCTTTTAATACGGTTGCCGATTTGGAAAGAACAATTTCAGGAGCTCCTTTTACATACAATATGCGTTTATTCAATAAAGGAGAATCTACTACGGTAGCCATGTATTTCCGTTCGGTGGAAAAAGTCAGCTGAGATACCACCGGTGTATTTTCCCTTATATCCAAATAATTTACGTTGTTGCTGTTCAACCACAATAACAGAGCTGCTTCTGTCGGATTTCCCAATGTTTTTATTTTGGCGGGATCCGAGTAGTCTAAAAAAGCAGTCGAATTCACCGAAATGCTTTCTTTTACCAAGCTGCTGATGTCATTATCCTTTAGTTGCTGATTATCCAGTTTGAAAAATTGGGTCTCTGCCACTTTCATCTGGTTTTGTGTCAATGTCCCGGTCTTGTCGGTACAAATCACGGTAGTTGCTCCCATGGTTTCGCAAGCATGCATTTTACGGACGAGATTGTTGGTTTGCAACATTCTGCGCATACTCAATGCCAAACTGAGCGTAACACTCATCGGCAGTCCTTCCGGCACCGCTACAACAATTAAGGTGACCGCAATCATAAAGTATTGCAATACGTGATTGGCTGTTTCTATGCTTACCCAAGAATTGGCATCCAGCGGATTTACGCCAAACAAGAAACCGATTCCTGCCAATACGGCAAATGTCAGTATTCCCAATCCGATCCATTTGAACCAGCTGCCGTTAGCGACTCCTTTGGGCAATTCTTTTTCTTTGCCGGTCAATTCAAAACCATCGTAAATAATAGGAAGCCATACTTTTATCAAGGCAACCATTGCTCCGATAATGACAGCGCCCAACAATCCCAATTGACCTAATGTGTAGGTGATTTCTCCTCCGAAAATATCTTTCAGGAACAATACAAGAAAAGTAAGTGCGGCTAAAGCCAATCCTACAACTCCGATAAATTTGGCAAGTCCGTCCAACTGTTTGTTCAAAGGAGTTTCTTCTCCGGTCATCTCTGTGGACTTTTCAGCCACTTGGCCGTATTCGGTCGCATCTCCCACTTTTCGGACTTCAAATGTTCCGTGGCCATCCATTACTTTGGTTCCCCGCATGACCCAATTTGAAGGATAAGTAGCGTCTTTTTCAAAATCTTCGGGATTGATTGTTTTATCGATAATCGGTTCTCCCGTTAATGAAGATTCATCCACTTGCAGTGAAATGGCTTCAATCAATTCCCCGTCTGCAGGAACTTCTTCTCCGGTTTCCAATACTACGATATCCCCGACCACTACATCTCGTTTGGGTATTTCAACTACATTGCCGTTCCGGATGACCTTCACCAACGTATCATCATTGACTTGATTGAGGATGTCAAACTTCTTATTCGCATCCATTTCAAACCAAAAAGCGACACCGGTAGCCAACAAAATGGCACAAAAGATCCCGATGGTTTCTGCATATTCATTATGAATAATGGAGATTCCCAACGAGAGGAAAGCCGCAATCAATAATATACGTATGATAGGGTCTTCAAACTTTTCGAGAAACAATTTCCATAACGGATCCTTTTTGGGAGGTGTCAGAATATTGGAACCGTGTTGTTCCCGGCTCTTCAATACCTGTTCATCGGTTAAACCTGTCAAATGCTTTTTTTGTTCCATATTGAGTTGATTAGTGATTGTTTACTAACGATATTTATTAAATTACTTTCTTCAGTTCGTTCAGATTCCGAGAATAAGAGGCAAACTTAAAGTATTCATTGTTAATTGCATTATGATAGAGATCTCGTATAAAACCCGGTTCTCTTTTTTGAATAAAAGAGTCAAATTCCGAGGCCGGTTTGTTTAAAATAAGTTTTACTACCCGAGTATTGAATACAAAATCATCTTCTCGGATGATGGTATCCACGTCATTCAAGCTTTTAACGAAATAATTATTTAAATAATTCTCGAATGAAGGAGCAATTTCCTTGTTTGTTAACTCGGCGTAGCACAGCATATAACAGTCATTTGTTATATTATGTTCATTTAACATATTCACAATAATATGTTCATGAGTCCCGGTAATTTTTATATCATCAAGATGCAACAATACCTTATTTTTAAGATAATCCTTATCCACATGAAATTTATCACCGCTGATCAGTTTATATCGCTGTTCGGCAGACATTTCTCCATAATCTTCCCGATAGGTTACCGACCGATGTATCTTGGTCTCTTCCACTATGGGATAATTATTTTCGTAAAGATAAAGGTTTAATTTATCCATAAAGTGTTTTTTCATAAAAAAAGAGGCTGTCGGGATATAAGAATAAGCGCTGGGGAGTATTACAATTTGTTCTCCTGCATATTCTTTGGAAAAACATTCGTTTATGAATCTGTCCGCTAATTCATAACCGAATTCACGTGCTATATTATTGGATCCGTGCTTGAATTTGGAATATTTTTCGGGACAGAAGCCCGGTTCATTTTCATTTTTAATAAGATAGCCGGAATACCGGATGATTTTACCTTTATAATTTTGCTTTGATGTCATGTATAGTATAATTAGTTGTTGTAATCAATAGAGCTGAGAACCCGAAATCACTTGCTCCTTTGTAGTCCGACTTGGGATTATCTCCGATATGAAGCACTTGTTCTTTACGAACATCCATGTGATCATATACCTGTTGAAAGAAGGCTCGGGAAGGTTTGGATGCATTGATCTCATCCGAAAAGATACAAAATGAAAAAAGGGAAAGAATACCCATACGTTCCAATACGACACGGAGTGTTTTTCCTTCTATAAATCCGGTATTACTGGCCAGATTCAACGTGAATCCTTCTTCTTTCAATCGGGAAAGTAATTCCGGGATATGACTATTTAAAAGTTCGGGACTGTATTCCAGAAATAAGTCCGACGACTTTTTTTCAACACTTGCGGTTTGGTCGGGAGATTCCCTACCGCTGATCCGTTTCATTATTGTAGAATACATTTGTGTGGCAGGCATCTTTCTGCCTGTCATCTCATTGTAACGATCGATTATTTTATCTGTTTCATAAACGATTTTTTCAATTTCGAAAACAGATAAGCCTTTCGGATTAAAGGAATCGGCAATAAATTCGGCTCGCTTTCTTTTGAATTGAGGATGCGACTTAATTAATGTAAGCCATAAATCAAAAGAAATATTTTTAATTTGCATGTTTTATCTTCCTATTATCCTGCAAAAATAAATATTCCCGCTACACAAAGAACATAAACCGGTTACTATTTAAACATAATTTAGAGAAAATGACTGAAGAAAGCGGAAAATGGCTTCAATCTTTTATTTACAGGTGTTTTTTTAGACAGGATTGCAAAATTAACAGGATTGACATGTTGATCCTGAAATTCTGTAATCTTGTTTGAAAATACCGGTTTAATAACTTTGAAGCCGTTGATGCAGGTGGCTTTTTATACCGGTGAAAGGCTTAACAGGAAACAAACGTTGTCAGTGTTCCTTCGAAAGTTAAAGTTAAACGATGCATGGCCCGGGTGATACCGATATATAACATATTCCGGTCCGGTTCCGATCGATAATTTTTATCATCGGCTTGCGGGATAATTACTTCATCAAATTCCAATCCTTTAGCCATATGGGCTGAAGTAATGATAACACCGGTGGGGAAAGCGGTGCTTCGATTTGATAAAAAGTAAATATCAGTAGTATAGACTTTGAGTTTTTCGGTCATGGTGTTTGCTTGCGTTTCTGTTTTACATATGATTCCCAGAGTGGTGTGACCTGATTTTTTGAATTCCGTCAATAAACCCGTAATCCCGTTAATTTCTTCTTCCGGATTGTTAAATCTTAATATTTCCGGTTTTTCTCCGTGGCGTACTACCGGTTCCAGTTCCTTGTTGGTTCGGATTTTTTGTGCAAACTCCGTGATTTCGTAAGTAGATCGATAACTCTTGGTCAGTTTCATTATTTCTCCGGTTATCAATGCTTTTTGAATTGTCTCGGCAGTAGAGGAGGTATAGGGATTAACCGATTGATTTGCATCCCCAAGTACTGTTTTTCGACAAGGAAAGAGTTTTTGTATCACTTTATACTGTATCGGAGAATAGTCTTGCATTTCATCAATTAAGAGGTGTTTGATCCGCATCGGGCGAGGGATTCCTTCCAAGGCGATATGGAGGTATGCCAGTGGAGCTAAGTCTGCATATTCAAGGGTGTGTGTTTTGTCTGTTTTGAACAGTTCGGGTTTTCCTATCCGGTGAAAGAAGTCTTTGTAGAGTCGGATATCATTATTTCCGGTAAACATCTTTTTAATTTCTTTTTTTAGCCGGGTACGTTCTGCAACGGTTACGGAGAACCGATATTGAACGGTGGCCATCTCCAGTATATAATCGGTCATCGCCTCAAAACGTTGCCGCATGGGATAGCGATCGAATCGTCGGAATTGTTCTTCGATAAATTCGGCCGGTATGGTTACATGCCTCGTGAGTTTTACATCTGAGGCTTTAAAATAGTTGTTTTCAATATATAAAATAAATTTGTCGAGTTGAGAGATAATTTCGAAGGATGTTTTGTATCGTATCCTTTCAATAAATTCCGGGGTCGGCGTGGTAAGTAGTTCCGTTACCTGATCGAAGAAACTCTTGTACTTGTATTTGTTGTCCAATATATCGGTAAGAATTTGTTCCATTCCGGTTTCCGGAACCGTTTCTTCTCCCAGTTCGGGAAGTACATTGGAAATGTAATCTGCAAACACCTTATTGGGAGAGATAATCAGTATGTCTTTGGCCGATAAGTTGCCTTTGAAAGTATACAACAGGTAAGCAATCCGGTGTAAGGCAATGGAGGTTTTCCCCGATCCGGCTACTCCTTGGATAATAAGGACGGGCGCTTCTTCGTTGCGAATAATTCGATTTTGCTCCCGCTGTATCGTCGCTACGATATTTTTCATTTTGTCGTCTGCATTCGCACTGAGTTCTTTCTGAAGAATGTCATCATGAACTGTCACCGAACTTTCAATCATATATTCCATGCGCCCGTTCCGAATACGGTATTGCCTCTTAAGGGAAATGTTGCCCTCCACTTTACCTGTCGGAGAATGATAAAATGCGTCTCCCAATTCATGGTCGTAAAACATCCCGGAAATGGGAGCTCGCCAATCATATATCTTATTTGTTTTGGTGTGCGGATCATAAAATGTATGGGTGCCGATGTAGACAGGCATTACGTTGCCGTCCGGTTTATTTTCCTCAAAATCAATTCGCCCAAAGTAAGGGATATTTAGTATTCTGCCCAGCCTTTTACGTCTTTCAATGACATTTTCTCCCAATGCAAAATGATTGAGAATACTTTCCCTCATGGAGCGGATCTCATGAGGATCGATGTCTTTGTTCGACCATAAGTAATCTTTGTATTCCTGCAAGGTATCCACATGTTCTTTTACAGACAGATCCGTATTCTCTATCGTGTTTTTCAGCATGTTGATTATTTCTTGCAAATAGGCTCTTTCCAGCTTTTCTGTTTCATTGAAGATCATAAGTCGTTATTGTTATCGTATGAAATAAAGAACAAAAGAGAGGGCAAAGTTACTTCTCCGGATTGAAATCCTAAATAGCTATTTATAGCTACATCCCGGTGTTTTTCATGAGTTTAAAGGAAGATAAACAACTCTTTGAGGATGTTCGGGAACCGAATGATAAGTAATACACCTCTCCGGCAACTGTATTCTTGTTCCTGTGTTAGTAAAGGGAGAGGACTTATACAATCAGCTTAGAGGGTTGAAACCGTGGACTATATTAACAGCCTCCATAAAATTATTGACTTTCAGTTTGGCTAAGATGTTTTTTCGGTGATTGTTTACAGTATGGATGCTCAGATTCAACAGGCCGGCAATTTCTTTACTCAAGAGGCCTTGACGAACCAACGCCAGGATTTCTTTTTCCCGTTCGGTAAGTTGTTCCTTCGGTTGTGTTGTCGAAGTAAGTATTTCGCCTGTTTTTCTGTTTATTACCAGTCGATCGACCTTTTCATGAAATGTCCGGTCGGGAGATATATTCATTATTCCCATTACCATCCACGCTTTACCGCTCTTTGTTTGTTGAATGACTTGATGCCGGCTTACTACATTTATGTATTGACGTTTGTTATTGAGGATACGAAAACGGAACAGTTGTTGATAATCGTTTCTGCATTCCGGAGGCAGTGAATAGATAAACCGGCCATGTTCGATCTGAAAGTCGGTTAACCGGTCCCTGTCATCCGGGTGAAACCTTTCTTCCAATACGTCACCCTGTTTGCGGATTGTTTTTATTTGTGCGGCATTATATCCGAATAGCTGAACAAAGCTTTCGGAAGCAAAGTCATATCTTTCTTTGAATACATCGACCGTAAACAGGCAACTTTGAGTGATCCGTGACATCTCTTCAAGGGATTCCCTTTTTTTGTTCCAAAGATCGTAGTCTATATCCGTATTGCTTATTTGCTGTTGTGCCCAAAGGTCTCGGATGGTTGTTTTATTGAGATTCATACTGCAAATATAACTATAAATCATTCAAATTCCCAAACTTACCTATATGCTGTATTTGCAATATAAATGCAGGGTTTATAAAAACCGGTGCGAAATGGAAGCGAAATAATGAACGCTCTTAAAGATTTTATTGACTAATCGAGCGATTCGAGGTGAAATGACTGATAGATGCTTCCATCCTAAACAACCGGACAGGGAGAATTATTCAATTTACTTTATCTTTGCATAAAGTAAATTATATTGTTGTCGATCGTCATACTTCCGGATTATCGGAAAAGAAATGATAGCGGGAATAGGAAAAAGACAAAATAGCCGATTATGAAAATTCAAGTGGAAAAATATAATCCCCGATGGAAACAAGACTTCGAAGCTGTCAGAGACGAACTAAATCGTTTAGTCGGGTTTCTTCATCCTCAGATAGAACATATTGGAAGTACTTCCGTTGAAGGTTTATCGGCAAAGCCCATTATTGATATATTGGTAGGATTGGAAAATGAAAAGGAATTGGACGAAGTCATTCTTCCGCTCATGAACCATGATTATATTTATTACGAAAAGTATAACCTGTATTTGCCGGACAGGCGTTTTTTCGTAAAGCATAAAGTCAACCCCGAAACGTTATCCTTACCCAACATTTTTCGGGAGAATGATGATGTACCTGCCAATACGAATGAACATAATAATCGTTTGGCTCATATCCATGTATGGCCTCGAAATTCGGAACATTGGATGAGACATATTGCGTTCAGAGAGTATTTGAAAACACATTCGGAAGTGAGGGTTGAATATCAAAAACTCAAAGAACAATTAAGCAGAAGGGAATGGACTGATGGGAATGAATACAATGAAGCCAAAGATCTGTTCATAAAAACAGAAGAACGAAAAGCAGTCGATTGGTACAGGGCCCGATCCGGTGGTGTTGAATAATCCTGTTGTATGTATAAAAGCGTTATCGACTTTACCGTTTCTTTGGAAGTTCGCTTGCAAAACGCTTGAATTCACGAATTAAGTGAGAGTGATCATAATAACCGCAGGCTGTGGCAATAGTATCTATGCTTTCATCCGGATGCATTTTGATATACTGACGTGTAAATCGGAAACGCATTACATTACAGAATATTTTCGGCGATATACCGATGGCCGTTTTGAACTTACGTTCAAATTGCCGTTCGGATAAACATACTTCTTTTGCAAGTTGTTTTATGGAGAGCTGTCCGTTATGAGTTCTTACATAAGAAACGGCATGTCCGATTTGTTTATCCGGTACGTACAATTCGTTCAAACGAGCTAAGAAGTATTGATTGATATGGGTGAGCCGGTGCTGCATACAGTTCATATCCGGCAACCGCTCGTAAAAGTTTTTATCCAGTACTGTTTCGGAAATCGGCAGCTCTATATTTCGGTCGGTAAATTCGAACACAGGCATCCGGGTAAAAGCGGTTATTCCTCCGGGAGCAAAACGGATACCCATCATCCGGACTCGTCCGGGTTGATAAGTAATTTCCAATAGGGAGGTCATGGTGCCTACCAATTCCGGTAATCCGGTTTGAAATTTACCCGGTTCTTCGTGTTGTTCGAAATCAAATATAATATCCACACAGCCATCGGGAAGAATTCGTTGTGAGAAAGAATTCTCTACATCTCCATCAGCCACCCAATAGGTTTCTATCAGGTGGGATAACCGGATGTCGGGCGGATATTCTTTATACATTTTCTGCTTCTAAATTTATTTTTACTTAAAATCCGGTTATCGTTGTAATGGAATCATTCCCATTTAGGATTAAATTCGGTTCTTTCCCCGTCGTCGGACGAATAATTACCCAATGAATTCTCTTTGGATTGAACTACCATATATATCATGGCTTCATCGGAAGTATTTCGCAGTCCCCTTGTTGCCCTTGTTGCCACACGTATCACCGAACCTTCTTGTATTGGGAAGCTATCATCATTTACTTGGAAATCACCCGCTCCTTTCAAAATGATGTATGTCTCTTCATTTTCCCAATGGGTGTGGAAATAAGGTACTTCGGTTTGAGGAGGAATGGTATTGAAAGAAATCTCCGTCCCGGTGGCGTCAGTTTTATCTTTCAAGAATACTTTGCCTTCTACTTTCCGTTGTGAAACGGGATGGATTATAAAATGATCTTTCAAATCATTCATTTTCCCGATATTGATCGCGGTGCAACCGGTTGTCTTAATAATTAATTCTTCTTCTTTGTTCATAAAGCAACTCCTTTTATTATTTGCGGTTATAAAACCAATTCATACAATCGAAACCATTTTAAATGTTATAAGGTCGGGGTAATTGCCGGTTTCCAACAAATAATCATGGAGTTTCTCATAAAGGAGATCCAAGCAGTCCGTTTTGTCCCGAATGCCTTGTTCAATAGAATCTGAATTCTCTTCCGATTCCATTATCCTGCTTTTAGAGCCTGAAATTTTCTTTTCATATAAGCTTGGGTCCAAGGACAGTGAACCATGCATTTCAAACAGGTCGTGCATTTGTCGACATCAATCATTTCTTCACGCACGGTTCCCGGCTTCCAAACGGTTCCTCTTAGCGCGTTGGGTTGGCAAAAGTCCATGCAAACCCGGCAATTGCCGCATTGAACTGCAACCGGTTGAACCGATATAGCCTCTACCGGTGCATCGGTCAAAACGCCTCCCCACGTTTGACAACTTCCGTATTCTTTATTAACTAACAAATTGTTTTTCCCGATCCAGCCTAAACCGGCATAGACAGCCGGCGTTTTTAGAGGAAGTCGGGTTTTCCCGAACATTCCGTCGAAATTGTCTGTAGCAATCTGATTGGAATCCGAAAGAGAATAGGCACTGTAACCTTCTTTCTCTATGAACTCGGATAAAACATCGGATATGCGGTACATCTCCATTTCATGCCGGTAATGTTCATCATCGTCGAAATAGCTCCGTTCCACCATTTCCGGTACATAGTTCGGGTTTTCACTGACTCGTTGCAAATACTCGGGAGAACATTTTACCCCAAACAGTACAACAGCAGCATATCCCCGGTTTTGCCGGGGTGAAAGGCCTGAAATATCCACAAAACGGATGAACTCTATTCCATGCCGTTCCAATTCAAAAATGATTTTTTTACGAAGCGTGTCCATTTTACTCACACAAAGATAAGTTATTCAATTGAGATATTTGCCGTTTGATTTTATCATTACTTAGCGGGGCAGTAAGACTCTCCCGGTAAAAGAACCCCGAAGCGGGTTCAACCCCTCCGGGGTTGATGTGAGTGGG
>DAIQOU010000413.1:1715-4612 GCA_036787725.1 Bacteroidales bacterium | reverse complement strand
TTTCGTGTGATGATGGTTCGGAACCCTATGTGAAACCTGACAACGGAGGAACCCCACCTGTTGAAACTATATATTGCCATTTGAGAGCCAAAGAAATATTTGACCTTATAAATCAATATTATAAAGCAGGAGGTTTATTCAAAGAGAATTATCCTGTGCAATCAGGTGATGCTACTTATTCATTCTTGTGGCCTTACGATGCTGTAGTAAGCGGTGCAGCTCAATTATATTTATTGGGATATGAGACCGGATATGCGGATTTAGTCAACAGATTTGAAAAATATCATACCCAATCGGCTCATGGTAACAACATTGCAGGCTATGGCTCTTCTACTGACGGAACAACAGGAGGAGGAACACGTTTCTACGATGATAATTCAATAGTCGGAATCAGCCTGCTCGAAGCTTACCATATTACGCAAGATGCTGTTTATCTTGAGCGTGCATCTAAAATCGTACCTTTCCTGCAAAACGGAATCGATGATAACTTAGGTGGCGCTTTGTGGTGGAATGAAGATTTCAGATACAATCCCCTCCATGCAGAGGCTAACAAACCTGCCTGCTCAAATGGCTATGCAACCCTTTTTCTGCTAAAGTACTGCGATGTATGCCCCGAGGCTGAAAAACAATCGGTATTGAATACGGCAAAAGGATTGTATGATTGGTTAAGAAACAATTTGTTCGATCCGGCTACAAAATGCTACTGGAATGATCGCAACGCCAATGGTACTGTCAATAAAACCCTATGGACATACAATGCAGCCGTAATGGTGCAAAACGGAATACGCCTGTATGAAATCACGGGAGACAATCGATATCTCGATGAAGCTAAAACGACGGCACAAGGTGCTTATGATTATTTTGTGAAAACTCGTAACGGCATCTTATCATATACAGATACAGACCCTTGGTTTAATACTAAATTGTTGCGTGCTTATATAGATTTGGATGCTTATGACGAAAATGCAAAGACTTACATAGAAACATATTATAATTTTATAAACAACGGTTACAGCAAAGCAAGAACAGATGCGGGGTTCTTTTATGAAGACTGGACCGGTGGAAATCCGGGCAGGTATTATTCTTTGCTGATGCAAGGAGCTGTGGTTGAGTCTTATGGAGCATTAGCTGTTTACAAAAAAGAAGTAATTATTGATTAAAATGAAATATCGGCTATCATTGGTGTTAGGTTTCTGTTTGTGTATTATTCAATTAAATGCACAGCAAAAAAATGTTTATCTTGACCGGGCTGAAGAAATTTTCAGTCTGGTTTGGGATAAGTATCGTGTCCCTGAGCATGGATTATTCTCGGAATATTATCCGAATAATTATAAACCGGACTTAAATTATTTTCAGGGAGATGTACAGCAAGCAAAGGAGGTATCATATCTGTGGCCTATGAGCGGAATATTTTCTTCTGTCACTGTGTTAATGGAAATAAATCCTCAAAAATATGCTCCTTACCTTGATTCGATGATTGTTGCGGTGGAACAATATCTTGACAAAACCCGCACTCCCTATGGATATCAGGCTTATCCGTCAAAATTTGAGGTAGTAGACCGCTATTATGATGATAATGGCCTCGTGGGTATAGATTATATAGATTCATATAATATTACGAAAAATCCATTATACCTTAATAAAGCTAAGGACGTGATGACTTTTATTGAAAGCGGATGGAGTGATGATTTCGGAGGAGGGGTATCGTGGCTCGAAGGAGTAAGAGATCAGAAACCGGCATGTTCGAACGGGAAAGCGACAGTATTAGCTCTAAAGATTTATCAGGCTTCGGGTGAAGAAAAGTATCTTCATTATGGAATGAAATCTTATAACTGGATGTTATCCGCGCTTCGCGACGATTCATTGAATATTATTTGGAATTCATTATTAATATCACAGGGAACAAAAAGCAATGTCCGGAAACATGCCTATACGTATAATACCGGAACAATGATACAGGCTGCTGTCCGTCTCTACAAAATTACGGACAACATTAAATATCTGGAAGATGCAAAGGCATTAGCCGAAGGCTCTTATAAATATTATTTTGATTACACAGATAAAGGGATACCTTATGTCAAAGATATGCCTTGGTTCACGCTTGTCCTGTTCAGGGGTTATCAGGAATTGTATGAGGTAGACCAAAATTCTAAATACGTAGATGCTGTAATGGAACGTGCCGATTGGGCATGGGATCATGCCCGTGATATGGAAGGGCTTCCATACCATGATTGGTCGGGTAGAGAAGACGAAAGTAAAAAACCGAAATGGCTGCTCGATACATCTTGTATGGCCGAGTTGTACGCTCGTATAGCTATCGTAAAAGGAAATAAATAATAAACAAATACAACAAATTATGAATAAATATTTCATTAAATGCTTATCATTATTAATTTACTTAGGGATATTCCATTCCTGTGAAAGTCAAAATCAACTTCCTTCGGAAAAATTGTCTGATTATGTAAATCCCAATATAGGATCTGTACATAGCCGTTGGTTCTTCTACACTCCGGCAGCTGTACCTTTTGGAATGGCCAAGCCGGGCGCTTCCACGAATGGAAGTTATGGGAATAAGGATGGTTGGGAGGCTGTCGGTTACGAAGATAACCATACTTCAATCGAAGGATTCCCTTGTTTTCATGAATTTCAGATAGGCGGTGTAATGCTTATGCCTGTAGTAGGAGAATTAAAAACGTTGCCGGGAACATTGGAGGAGCCGGAAAACGGGTACCGTTCTCTCTTCAGAAAAGAAAATGAACATGCCACATCAGGATATTATTCGGTTATTTTGGATAAGTATAATACAAAAGCAGAGTTGACCGCAACAGACAGGGTGGGGTTTCAACGATATACATTTCCCCAATCGGAACAAGCATATATTTTATTTGATATTGGTA
>DAIQOU010000413.1:0-1615 GCA_036787725.1 Bacteroidales bacterium | reverse complement strand
TACAGTGAAGATAGGTCAGTCATATACATCGATTGAGAATGCAAAGCTGAATTACGAGGCTGAAGCTGTGGACATGGATTTTGATACTGCAAAAGATAAAGCGCTGAGCAGATGGGAAGAAGCATTAGGACGTATAAAAGTAGAAGGTGGAAGAAAAGAGGATAAAATAAAGTTTTATACCGGATTGTACCATGCCCTATTGGGAAGAGGACTGGCGAATGACGTGAATGGAGCTTATCCGAAAAATGATGGAAGTATAGGATATCTTGTGACGGATAAAAATAACCGCCCGGCACATAATTTTTATAATACCGATGCTATTTGGGGCGGATTTTGGAATCTTACCCAACTTTGGTCTGTTGCTTATCCCGAATACTATTCGGACTGGGTAAAGAGTCAATTGATAATTTATCGGGAAACAGGTTGGCTGGGTGATGGAGTGGCCAATAGCAAGTATGTTTCCGGAGTGGGAACAAATTTTACCGGTCTTGCTATTGCGGCGGCATATAATTGCGGCATTAGAGATTTTGATTATAATTTAGGCTATGAAGCAGCATTAAAAAATGAGATCGACGGAAAAGAACGGCCGGCCGGAGCGGGTAAATTAGATGTGAAAGCATTTGTTGAACGCGGATACTGTCCGTATATTCCAAGCGACGATTACTTCATAACAAAACAAGATGAAGGTTCGGTATTTGGGGCCTCACATACATTAGAATATTCTTTTAGCAGTTATGCCGTTGCTCAGTTTGCCAAACATTTGAAGAAAGAAGAGGATTATCAGAAACTATCCGGCATGGCTTCTAACTGGGAAAATCTTTTTGACACACAAACGAATCTTGTTCGTCCCCGAACTTTAGATGGGGAATTCCTAAAAGACTTTGATCCGCTTGCAGCTTGGACGGGCTTTCAGGAAGGTAATGCTGTTCAATATACTTTCTATGTTCCTCACGAACCGGAGAAACTAATAGAAAAAGTGGGGAGAGATGTATTTAATAATCGTCTCGACAGCATCTTCATTCTTTCTCAGGATGATATCTTCGGTGGAGGAAAAACGGTAAATGCTTTTGCAGGAGTGCACGCACTTTATAATCATGGGAATCAACCCAATTTACATATCTCTTGGTTATTCAATTTTTCGGGGAAACCATATTTAACCCAAAAATGGGTGCGTACTATCTGTAATGAATTCTATGGGACGGAAGGATTGCATGGTTACGGGTACGGACAAGATGAGGATCAGGGTCAGTTAGGCGCATGGTATGTATTGGCAGGGATCGGTTTGTTTGATGTTAAGGGGCTGACACAAATCAATCCTGAATTTCAGATTGGCAGTCCGATATTTGACAAGATAGAAATCAAGCTGAATAAAGATTATTACAAAGGAGATAATTTCATCATCGAGGTAGAGAATAATTCTCCTGAAAATATATATGTACAATCGGTTGTTAATAATGGGAATGACCAAAATTCGATTTTTATTCCATTCGCAGATATTGTTGATGGTGGTATTCTGAAAATAAAAATGGGGAATAAACCGAACCTCAATTTGAAAAAATAGAAGAGCCGGGGTTATTAAGAATAATCAAAAAATAACCCCCTTCTTTGTCTTCAT
>DAIQOU010000042.1:0-17172 GCA_036787725.1 Bacteroidales bacterium | reverse complement strand
GGCACCGGAAATAATAATTCTTTGCTTCCGGGAAAGTTCGCCGAAGGTAATACAATCTCAGGTTTAGAAAGCAAAATAGAAAACGAAAGGAAGAATTAATTTTAACCCGGATAAAACAAAGTAATCGACTTCCTAACAAATAATGCATAATTACAGGTTGTTGTTTAAAGTTCGAATATGCCGATTTTTCTTACATTTGCAGTTTGATAACAAAATCTATATTGAATAATAACACCATACTATCAAATAATTTTCAAAATTCTAAAATAGAACAAAAAAAATCCGATCAACTCTAAAAATCGGAAACCAAAAACCATTTAATAGAGCAAATAAATAACTTATAACTTTTGAAAGTTACCGACAAAACATTAGATTTGTCATTCCATAATAATATAAAAAGAAATAAAGATGAAAGACAAAAGAAAAATTATATACTTATCGTTGTTCATATTATCGTTGCTATTTTTTATCTTCAAAAGTTCTATTATACCCGATGAGGATATCAACTTTTGGATCAGTACCATATTGAAAATCCCGGCCATCTATTTTTTCTGTGGAATCTTCTCTCCCGGAATCAACATCCGACATCTGTTTTACATTACCGGAATTGTCACATTGTTAGCTTTTATCAATTCGATCGGAAATCCTGTTCCCAATGACGGAAAAGAATTGATAGGATATTTGATTGGAACCGGAATCTTAGGGTTAATCTTATTTATATTGAATAACCTAAAAAGCAAAGATCAACACTCTTAAATCAACTATATTAATTATTTTTAGTAGAAATGACTCGTATGCAGGATAATATCCCTGAATTCGATGAAAACTTTCAAACCCGGCTGTATTCGATTACAGGTACATTCACAGACTCCTCATTCCATTTCCGGTTTCAACTCCCGCCTTTCTATTTCACTGCAAACAATCCCGTAGAATTTATCCCTCCCGAAGCCTCCAACAGCAGCAGTTTTTTCTTGGTTTCAAGTCCTCCGGCATAGCCGGTCAACTTATTATTTTTTCCGATGATTCGATGACAAGGCACAAAAATAGAGATCGGATTGGCACCGTTGGCTGCTGCTACGGCCCGTACTGCTTTGGGATTATTCAACCGGGTGGCCAGCCCCTCGTATGATTCGGTGGCACCGTAAGGGATTTCCAACAATTTATTCCATACTTCCTTTTGAAAATCGGTTCCGATAAATAAAAGAGGAAGGTCGAATACGGTTCTTTCCCGATTGAAATATTCATTCAATTGCCGTAGGGCCGTTTCAATTATTTCGGAACTTGCAATGCTGTAAGCGGCTTGCAACGCTTGTTGTATTTTCCGGTCGGCACTTTCCCGGCGTGTTTTGTACTTCCAATCACACAAGCAGAGTCGATCTTCAAAAGATCCGAGGATCAACTCTCCGTAGGAAGAGGAATAATATTGTATATGAATGGTTTTTTCCATAGGTCGAAAGTACTAAACTTTTTTGTATTTTAATCGATAATGAATTCCGAAAGCTGAACTATACTATTAGTTTATACCCGATTCCCCGCACATTGATGATCTTGATTCTTTCATCTTTGGCCAGTTTTCTTCTCAGTTTGGTAATAAACACATGTAAGCTTTTTGTATTGAAGAAGTTATCATCTCCCCAAAGATCAAGTAAAATCGTTCGGGTTTCCACTACCTCATCCTTATTCATACACAATCGTTTCAGTATTTCCGATTCCCGATGGGAAAGTTCTTCTTGATTTCCGGCATAATAAAGCTGCTGAGAGACGGCATTAAACATATAATCGCCGACGTAAAAATCGGTATTGTTTTTCTTTTCCGTTTTCATACGAATCCGTCCTACCAGGGCTTTGATACGGACAATCAACTCCTGCATATTAAACGGTTTTTTCAAGTAGTCGTTAGCTCCCAGTTCAAAGCCTTCCACCACATCTTTAACAGCAGAACGAGCAGTCAGAAAAAGAATCGGTACTTCTTTGTCCGTTTGCCGGATCTTGCTTACCATTTCAAAACCGTCCAGTTGGGGCATCATTACATCGGCCACCACAATATCCGGTTTACTTTCAAAGAAACATTTCAGTCCCTCATTTCCATTTTCTGCCAAGGTGACTGCAAAGCCTTCCTCATCCAATGTATCTTTGATGATCATGGCCAACGTTTGTTCGTCTTCTGCCAACAGTACTTTTATGCGATCTTTCTCCATCATGCGATCGGAATTTTAATGGTAAATACTGAACCGGTTCCGGGCGAGCCGGCTACCGTAACGGTTCCTCCGTGCTTTTCGGCCATGGTTTTCACATAAAAAAGTCCCAATCCGTATCCCTTTACCTCGTAACGATTCCCATGCGTAACACGATAAAACTTATCAAAAACATACGGTTGTTTTTCCGGAGGGATACCGATCCCGTTATCTTTCACTTCCATAATAGTATACTTATCCCGTTTATATATAGTGATGTCAATACAGACTTCTTCTCCGGAGTATTTGACAGCATTATCGATCAGGTTGCTCAACATATTGTTTAAATGAGTCCGGTCTGCATATACGACCGGGTCTTCCGGGTCGATCCGGGTAGTAAAAACTACCGGTTTATCGCTCTTAAGCCGATGGTGTGCCATTAAATTATTTACCATGTCCGCTATACGGATTTCTTCCTTGTTCAAAACAAATGTTCGACGACGTTCCATACTCATCGACAGTATCTGTTCCACCAAACCGCTCAGCTCGGACAACTGTTCCTTACAAATGGTCAGGTATTTATCCCGCTTTTCCTTGTTATCCCCTTGTTTGAAATTCAATAAAGCATCCGCTGCCGAATAAGCCACGGCAATGGGAGTTTTCAGTTCATGGGTCATGTTATTGGTGAAATCATCTTTCATTTCTTCCATCGTTTTTTGCCGCATAACGGTACGGATCAGATAGCGAAAAGCAAACCCCAAGATAACAATAATTAGTACTGTCGTTATCAATATCCCGGCCATTTGTTGTAATACGGTTTTTGTCAGTGATTCCATCCGGATACGATAACCCAGTTGGTTTTGCGAATCATAGACATAAGTGAACGGTTGTGACCAACCGAAATTCGTATTTACATCCGCTTGTTGTACAATGCTGTCAGTATTGAAATTTACCACTTCAATACGATACAACTTGGACTTTATTCCTTTCAGTTCAAAGTTAGCCATCAGGGATTGAGCTGTAATCCCGAGATTGACCGGAGCAATCGAATCGATGGTTTGATGGACGACTTCCCGGATGGTTTTGAACAGCTGCTCCATCTCTCGAATATCCGGACTCGACTGTTCTGTATCGCGAGAAGCAAATACGGTATCTTCCCCTTGCACCACTTGCTTATTCAATACCTTTTCTTTTGTTTCCGGCGATTCCTCCCTGCTCTCGTAGGATTGACTTACCGATATGGTAGTTTCCGCATTCGGAGAACGTTCCAGACTGTCGACTCTGAATTGAAGTTCATCCATGTCGGCCATTTCCAAACATTCCATGACTGCTTTCTCGACTTCCGTTTCCATCGAATCATACAACCCTTTGAGCCAAAACAATTGAAAAAGGAATATGATGCTCAATGATACAATAATCCCGATAACAATATACTTAAAACCGGATTTCATTCGTGTTTTATTTTATTTCAAAGCAAATGTAACAAGATTTATCGGACAAAATACCGTCCGTTAAGACTAGATAAGACTTCATAAGCATACGATAACCCAAATTCGGGATTTTTAGATTCATCTTTGCATCATCAGAAACATATAAAATCACTACAATATGAAAAAGATAATTTTAATTGCCGCACTGCTTGTTATAAGCTTTGTATTAAAAGCACAAAACATCCAAGGAATTATTACGGATGATCAACAAAATCCGGTTGAATTTGCAATGGTTGTTTTGCAAACTCCCGACTCGACTTATATCAATTCCACTTCTACCGATTCTTCGGGGGTATTTCACTTTTCGTCCGATCTGCAATCCTTCCGTCTGGTTGTCCAACATTTAATGTATCAAACTCACGATGAATTATTCCGATCGCCCGAACCGGGAACTATTCAACTTCAATCCAATGAGCATCAACTGGATGAAGTCATTGTAAAAGGTGAACGTCCCGTAATCAGAATGATCGAAGGACGAATGACGTACGATGTTCCTCAACTGCTGGAAGGAAAAGTCGTAAGTAATGCTTACGAGTCTCTCCTGCAACTCCCGGGAATCAGCGAACAAAGCGGAATATTATCCTTGGCCGGATCCAAAAGCTTGACCATTCTCATCAACGGAAGACCTGCCGGTATCTCTCTTGAACAGTTAACGGAACTATTGAAAAGTTTACCCAAAGAACGTATTCAAACTGCCGAAGTAATGTACAGCGCTCCCCCTCAATACCACGTACGCGGAGCCGCCGTTAATCTTATATTGGCAGGAGCGGAAATCGCCGGACTGCAAGGACAAATCAACGGCAACTATGATCAATCCCATTATGCCGATTATGGCAGCGGAGTAAGTTTGTTGTATAATGCATCCAAATTATCAACTGATTTTATGTATTCGTTCGGATATATAGGAGAACGTTCGGGACTGGATCTATATTCACATCACTTGTATAACGGACAATTTTATGATATAACCCAACACAACCGAGGTAAAACCCGTTATCCGATTCATCAATTGCGGCTAGGCAACGATTATCAACTCAACGATAAAAATAAATTAAGCTTGGTTTATACTACTCAAATCACCCCTTGGAGAGATGCCACGGAATTATCGCATGGTACTTTTTCCAATTCAATAAACCGCAAAGAAACCGATACTCCCATCCAATTGCATAACGTGCAATTGCATTATTCATCCGGTTTCGGCTTAACGATCGGTACCGAATATACATTTTATAAAAGTCACACCACCCAGTCCTATAAAGAAAATTTGGAAAATAAAGAAGATGCCTTTACAGCGCAATCCAAACAAGATATAAATAAAGTATCGTTTTATGCCGATCAAAGTCATTCGGCCGGAGATAACTTTAAATTGAATTACGGAGTCAAGTTTATACATGCTTCCGACAAAAGCTCTCAACAATACAATTCGCTACAAGGAAGTGATTTATCCTTGTTAAACACAAATAGCAAATTGGATGAGTATACTTATGATATGTACGTCGGATTCGAAACCAACCTTTCGGAAAAGACTTCTTTATCGCTTTCTCTTACGGGAGAATACTATAAACACAAAAAATTTCACGAGTGGAACCTTTTCCCGGCTTTCGAGGTGACCCATGTAGCCGACCCGTCTCACATTTTTCAATTATCGATGTCTTCCGATAAAACTTATCCCGCCTATTGGGAAATGATTAACTCCATCAGCTACTTAAACGGTTATACCGAGCTGCATGGCAATCCCGATCTCCGGCCTTATAAAGATTATTCCTTGCAATTGAGTTATATATTGAAAAATAAATACATTGTAACAGCTTATGCCGCCTATCTGGATGATTATTTTGCTCAATTGCCTTATCAATCTCCCGAAAGACTCGCATTGATTTACAAAACGATCAATTTCGATTATTCTTCCAAAATCGGTTTGAACGTTATCATTCCGTTTCGAATCAGCTCCTTGCTTGATTCACGTCTGACATTGAATGGTTTTTATGATAAAGCCAAAAGCAGCCGGTTTCACTCTACTTCATTCAATAATGATAATTTTACTTTCTATACGAGCTTAAACAATACTTTTCATATAGCAGCCCGGATCAAAGCCGAACTCAACGGAACCTATACACCGAAAAATATTCAAGGTCCTTCCGAAATATCAAAGATGTATCGGTTGGATGCCGGAATCAAATGGGTCTTTGCCGAAGATAAAGCCGAAATAAGACTCAAAGCAAATGATATTTTCAATTCCTGGTCACCCGACAATTGGAGTATGAAATTCGACCAACAAAACCTGCGTATGCATCTCCGACCCGATTCGAGAAATATCAGTTTATCTTTTTCTTACAAATTCGGAGGATATGAAGAAAAAGAATACAAAAAAGTCGATACTTCCCGGTTTGCGAAATGATATATAAAAACAGTATAAAAATAAAAGCATAAGAGGGTAAACACAATCGTCTACCCTCTTTTCTCGTTTTTAAGCGACTCTAAATTCAATTTCCGAGAACCGAATTACCCAAAGAAACATTTATTTGATATGTCAACGATTTGCCGGCTTCCTTATTATCATTATCGATTGTCCAGACAGCCATTCCGGCATACCCTTGCGCCACGATATATTCCGCCTTTTGTTTAACGTCATTCAATCCGTCATAATAAAGGCCGTTATCTACCTCTATTTTGTTTTTACCGGGGGCATCCGGATATTGATTACATATAGCCCGATAGCCTGAATATTCGGTATACTGCCATAAATTTCCCCAAGTATAGTCGGATACGTTTCCAAAATACCTTAATCCGAATGCAGGTACGGCAACAGCTATCCGTTCGGGATCTACGCCCGCCTCTTTCCAAAATTCGGCTTCCGATGTAAAAAACCATTGAGAAGCATGCGGACCGGGAGTCAAATCTTCGGCTCCGTAAGCCAATACATTTATCCAATCATAACGCGGAATATCTACGACACCTTGAAGCGAAGCCCTTGTCCAACCTCCTACTACAGACATACTCAAATGGAATTTCCCGACCGAACCGTTATCCGGTACTGCTGCTGCCAACTCTTCGTAAAAGTTTCTCAGTTCCACGGGATTGGTAAAAAGCCCGTCGGCTGCTTTATCCATATATACATTGATTCCGTCAAAATTGTTTTCCAATGCAAAATTGACAAGTTTAGTAATGAAAGCGCCTCGATTAGTGGCATCTACAGCTGCATTATAGAAATTATAACTCGCGTATACGGGGGCTCCGTTAATATAACTGCCCAACTCTCCCGAATATTCGATCAACACATATACTCCGTAATTATGGGCAGTCGAAATCAATGCCGGAATATTTATAGCCGTTTCTCCCAACGTAAGATCGGGCAACCCGTCGGCCTGTATTACGGAAGATGTCAATATCAAATGGGTTATCGAATTCCATTGTATATCCGAAATTGCCCCGTCCTTACTCAAGTAGGCAATGGACATTTTTTTATATTTTTTTTCCTCAAAAGGTTTTGTTACCAGCACAACGGATGTCCTTGAATTTTTGACACCATATCTTTCGATCTCATAATCAAGCCTGTATTCCCCGAAATCGGTCACCACGTACAACAAATCTTTTGTGTCAGAAATCTCCTCTCCGTTGAAAAGCCATTTGTAAGTAACTCCGTCGGATGGTGATATTTGAGGATTTAGCCGAATGGTATCACCTACACTCACTGCCATATTTTCCTGCCATGATATGTAAATGGCAGGTACTTCCGTATTATCAAATAGTGGATTATCGGCACTGTCGTCGCCGCATGAAGCAAACAACACCGGAAAAAAAGCAATTAATAAATTATTTATCTTATTCATGACACTGTCTTTTTTGAAATTCATATTATTTTTTATTCTTTATCCCACCATACCCGGTTGGTCCAGTCGTCTTTGCCACCCATTCGGGACAATGCCTCCTCATAATTATCCTTATTCTTCATTTGTTCTTCGGTAGGATATTCCAATCGTCGGGGAAATGTTCCGTTCGATTCGTTTACCGTTGGCAGATAATTGTGAAAAATCAGGTCAGGCATCCGGGTTCTTCGCCAATTGGACCAGGTTTCGATCGGGTCCAGAAAATGCAATATCCATAGTTGTGTATTTATCTGCATTAATTCCGAACCCGGCTTCAATGCATTGAATCGAACAAATTCTTCCACCGGCTCCTGCGGAATAGAAGTTACTCCAAACAAGCTCCATTGGTACACAGCTGCTCGGAGTGCCTCTTCATAATGTTGAGACGCCGATCCTCCGCCCGTATTCCATCCTCTCACAGCCGCTTCCGCAAGAAGGAACTTTACCTCTGCATAGCTCATATGAATATACGGAGCATCGAACGCAGTAATCAGTTTTGAAGGTTGAAGACGTTGTAAATTATGTTCTACCGACACTTCTTTTCCATTCAGCATCACAGTGATGGCCGGTTTCCACATCCCGTCATCCCAAGGCCACCGTTGAGCAGGCAACGTCATGGTTTGGTACAAAAGGAGTTGTTCCTTTACAAGATCGGTAATATCCGTCCGGTCTCCATCGTTGAGATAAGCCCTTCCGTAGTAAGGTATTCGCGGATCTTTGCTGTCTTCCATTTCCTTAATCAATTCGGTAGATAAACGAAATCCGCTTTGTGTAGGATCTTCCGGTCCAAACAAACGCAAAGCAATGCCGTTTCCTTTCCCCACCCCTTCGGACGGATTTTGAAAATCTTCGTGCTTGATATAACAAATATCTTCATTGGATTGAAACACACCTGCTGCAATGGCAGCTTCGGCTTCCTGCCGGGCTTTTGCCGGATCCGCTTTAATCAACCGCATTGCTAACCGCAATCTCAATGAATTGGCAAACTTTTTCCACTTGGAAAGATCCCCATTGTAATAAAAGTCATAAGTTATAAGGTCCTTTGCAGGATCTAACGCTTCGCCGGCTTCCTTCAGTTCTTTCAGCATATCATGGTAGATCTCTTCCTGTCGATCATATTTCACTTTGAAAACTCCCGAATAATAACCCATCCCGGCATCAAAATACGGAATATCTCCATATACATCCGTCATTTTATGAAAACACTGGACTTTGAGTATACGACCTACGGAATTTATATTTACCAGATCCGGATTATCTTTTGTTCGTTGTATTACATCTACCACATTCTTGATCATAAACGGATAGTAGGAGACCCACATTTGCTCCATATAATTATCGTACTTTTTCCCGTGTCCTCCATACTCTATTGTTCCCCAATTTCCGGTCCATTGATTCATAAACCCTGCCGGATAAGACAAATACCGGTGCCATTCCTGATGATTCTCGGTCTGTCTCATCTGAATGGTAGGAATCTGAAGGTTGGGATCCATATCGGTCGATTTGGTGGGGTCCGCGTTCATATCATCAAAATCCATACATCCCGTAAATGAAACCAGAATACCGACTAATACAATGTATGTTGAATATATAAATGTTTTCATGATTAATTAAAATTTTAAGTTAAGACCAAAACCGAAGGTTCTTCTGGAAGGTAAGGAACCATACTCAAACCCTTGACCATTGCCGTTGTTATAGTTCGACTCGGGATCGATATTTTTCAGTTTGCTGTGTATAATCCACAAGTTGCGCCCGTAAGCCGTAAAGGATACCGCCTGAAAAGGAGTTTTTGACAACAGTTTGGCAGGGAGGGCATAAGAAAGAGTTAATTCCCTCAATTTGATATAAGAAGCATCATATATATACGGTTCGGGTGTATTTTCATTGAGACTTGACCAATAAGAATACGGGTTTACAGGCACATCGTTGGGTACATAATCGGGTTTTTCTTCCGTACCGATATTTTTCACGCCTTTACCTACGTATCCTCCCGTTGGGGTCCAGTCGGCTGCCGCTATGTTTTTCGAACGGCGTTCCTCTTCCGAAGCATACCATTCTTTACGACCTTCCAGTGTTTCTTTTGAGGTACCGTTGCTATGCGATTGCATGGCGCTCATCGAAAAAACATCCGCACCCCATTTCATATCCAAAAGCACATTCAACGAGATTCCTTTATAAGTAAACCGGTTACTGAATCCCATGGTAAAATCATGATTACCGTTGCCCATTACCGACAAGTCATTCTCAAAAGTAGGTAATCCCTTGTCAAAAATAACATTTCCATTGGGGTCTCGCTTGAATTTCTTACCGACAATGACACCGTAATTTTCGCCTTCCATGGCATAGATGGAAGCATTGGCCCACCGGGCGGCGGCCAATTCATAATTTTTGGCATCGGGGTGTAATTCCTCCACTTTGTTAACAATCTTGGATAAATTTACGGTAGAAGACCATTCGAAGTCTTTTGTGCGAACCGGGATTCCGGTGAGGGACAGTTCCAATCCTTTCGCTGTAATTTCTCCGGCATTAATGGTAGCATAATCATAGCCCGTTACTCTTGAAATGGGAAGATTCAATATCTGATCTTTTGTGGTCTGATTGAAATAAGCAGCATCCAAACTTAACCGGTTTTTAAAGAAACGCAAATCGATGCCCACTTCATACGAATAAGTGGAGGTGGGTTTAAGATTCAAAAGCGGAATGGAACCGGAAGAGATCTCTCCCAACGCCGTTCCGTTCAGAGTAAACGATCTCAACCCGTAATTCAGGTTTAATTGATAAGGATCGGTATCGCCTCCCACTTTTGCCCATGAAGCCCGAACCTTACCAAAGGACAACGCTCCCTGTTCCATATTTAACAAATTAGAAAACACCAAACTTCCCGACATGGAAGGATACATATACGAACGGTTATCTTTAGACAAGGTAGAAGAAATATCGTTGCGTAAGGTGAAATCGACAAAGGCAAAATCTTTATATCCTAAATTAACAGCTCCATACACGGAATTTACCTGTTTGCGAAATAAATAATGTTCCAATGATTGTTCCGCATAATTGGTTATATCTTCCACTCCCGGAATTACTTGCTTGGTAGCCGTATTGATAAAAGATTCACTCCGATATTGCATAATATTCCCTCCGATAAAAGCAGACACATCCAATACCTCTTTAAATTTCTTATTAAAACGCAACAATCCTTCAAAGTTATTTTCAGCCACATCTACCCTGCGTTCCGCCATGGATCCGGTAGTCACTCCGGGAGTAGATACCGGCGTAAACTCTTTTATTCCGAATTTATAAAAATCAGTTCCTCCCTTTATTTGAAAGCTCAGGAAAGAAGTTATATCGTATCTGAATTGGGCATGTCCCATCACCCGGTCGCGAAACGATTCGTTTGTCATCTCATTGATAATCCAATAAGGATTCAATCTCCATTCATTCCCATTCCAACCGTTGTATCTCCCGTATTCGTCTTTATAATTCGATGCCAACCATTTCTGATCAAAATTGGGTGCAATCCCAATCAACGAATTTCCGATATTATTGGGACTGTCGGAGAGTGCCGGTCGATTATCTACATCTTCCCGAATATAATTTACCCGGGCTTCGATATGGAATTTAGTTCCCAGTTTACTGCTTCCTTTAAACATAAATGAGGTACGCGACATATCCGATTCAGGTACAATATCGGTATTTCTCATATCGGAAACCGAAAAACGAAAATCACCGTTCTCATTTCCTCCGGTCAATGCAACCGAATTGGTAGCTGTATAACCGGTTCTGAAAAAGGAAAGAATGTTATCATTTACATTTCCGTAGGGTTTTATTTCTCCGTTATAAATAGGCATGGTCAGATTGGGATCCAGTTTCGGTCCCCAAGCCGATTGGGTGGAAGTACGGGCATTGGATTCTTCCAAGATGAGTTGCCCATCCCGTCCTTGTCCGTATTCCCGTTGATAATCATCAAAATAAGAGTTAAGAGTAACCACATTTACATTGGAAGAAACTTCGATGCCGATTCCTTTTTTTCGTTTAGCGGATTTTGTAGTAACCAACACGACCCCATTGGAAGCTCTTGACCCGTACAAAGCCGATGCAGAAGCTCCCTTTAAGACAGATACAGATTCTATATCTTCCGAATTCAACGCAGAAAGTCCATCTCCATAATCATAACCGCCCCATTTACCGGCACTTCCCAGTTGAGTATTATCCATCGGTACTCCGTCTATTACATAGAGAGGCAAATTAGATCCCGACAATTGAGAATTTCCGCGTATAACTACTCGGGTCGATCCGGAAGGTCCGGCACTGGTAGTGGAAATATCCACCCCGGCTACTCTTCCCGATAATGCAGACATTACATTCGTTTCACGACCTTCGGCCAGTTCCTCTCCACCCACTTCCGTTACCGAATATCCCAATGCCTTGGCCTGCCGTTTAATACCCAATGCCGTAACTACGACTTCTTCCAGAGCAACATTATCCTCCTGCATGAAAACTTCCAACCAAGTACGTCCGTTTACTCCAACTTCGACTGTTGTCATTCCCAAGTATCTGAATTCCAGAATCGCATCCGGGACAACCACAATGGTAAAGTTTCCGTTTATATCCGTTATAACAGCCTGTTGTTTTCCTTTTACTTTCACGGTTGCCCCGATGACCGGGATCTTTTCCATGTCTTTGACTATTCCTTTTACGGTAATGGGCTGTTGAGCATTCACTATACAACAAAAAAATAAAAACAGACTCATCATTACGACGATTTTTTTGAGTAAAACCCGCCTGACAGGCAATCGATTACCCGAGCATTTCATGTCCTTTTTCATGGTATTAATACAATAAAGTATAACAAAATTTTAATCTGAACTATTCTCTTTTCTTAAAAATTCTCACGTATTCCACCTCCATTTCTTGGGGAAATATGGTATCATCCACGCCTTTCATGCCGCCCCAATCACCGCCGACAGCTATATTCAGAATTAAATACAGACTTTTATCAAAAGGCCAGTCATTGGGATTTGACCTGTCTTCGGGAATAAAAGTCAGATGCGGTTTTTCGGGATCGTCAATATAAAACTCCACTTTATCGTCTGTCCAATTTAACCCATATACATGGAAATCGTTTTCAACTCCGCTCATTTTCCGGTTTGCACCCACCGTTTTTTCCGGTGAAGACAGGGTAGTATTGGTGTGTACAGCCGAATAGATAATATCTTTATCTACTCCCACATATTCCATTATATCCAATTCGGAATATAACTTGTCGTCTCCGGAAGATTGATAAAGCCATATAGCAGGCCACAATCCGCGTCCCCCACCTAATTTTGCCTTTACTTCCACACGTCCGCGGTTTATCTCCTTTTTCCCTTTTGTTGTCAGTCGGGCAGAAGTATAGTCTGCTACCTTTTGTCCTACTCCCGAGCGAATCGCCCGGATCACCAGTCTGCTTTCTCGGATAAATGAATTCTCGACATTATTCGTGTAATCCTGCCATTCGTTATTTCCCCAACGATTCTGCGTTTTATTACTTCCGATATCATAATTCCAGCAGGTTTTATTTATTTCATTATCATCGAATTCGTCGTTCCACCACAAAAATTCATCTCTTTCGAAGTAAGAAGAATTGACAGCTATAGTAACCTCTTTTGTAGAAGTGTACGTTTTTCCGTTGAGTGTATAAGTGAGCGAAACATCATATTTCCCCTCTTCTTCGAAATAGTAAACCAATTTTCTTTTCCCGTATATTTTTTGGTCTCCGGGAAATGTCCATTCGATGGAAGCATTTTCCACCTGATCCGACACCGTAAATTCAACAAAGTTTTCTTCCGGTTGACTATCAAAGGTAAATGCCTCACCATCCACCCCTTGAGGAGTGTTACTCCTTGAACATGAAAGACTCGGCAAAAACAAGATAAAAATTAAAAACAGAAAAGACAGTATAAAAATAATTGTAGCTCTCATAATTCTTTCTCACAAATAGTATTAAAAAATCGTTAATTTTAACAAACATATGTAACAAAGATAAAGAGCATTGGATTTCAACAATCTAATTTTTACGTATAATTATCCTCATTTTGCGCAATTAAGAATTATACCCGGATTTTGAGCCGATATCACTCGCTCGGAGAAGAAGCGGACATTTACCCAATACTTACCCGGTTGAGCAGTCTACGACTGTCGACGATGCAGCTTAAACACACTAAGATTCCGGTTGTTACGTTTTTATCGAATGGATTAGTCTGTATTCGGAAGGCGTACACCCTTTTATAGCTTTAAACTGTCGGGAGATATTCTTATAATTCGGGAAACCCATTTCCATCGTGATATCAGCGATCGGCTCGGTAGTTTCAAGCAGTTTTTCCGCCAATTTCTCCATTCTTAAATGAAATATATAGGAATATATGGGAAAGCTTGTCACTTGCTTGAAACGATTTTCCAACAAGCGTCTCGACAAAGGGACCAATCCGGCAATATCGCTTACACTGAGTTTTTTATGGATGTTCTGATGAATATATCTCAATACAATGGATATATACTTATCTTCTGTAGCATATATATCGGTAGATTGACGGGTGACTATATGAGTTGGATATACCACCACATCATCATAATCGGCTTGAGGGTCCTCTATCATTTTCTCCAACAACCGGGCTGTTTCATATCCGCCTTTTTCTACTGCCTGATGAATAGACGAAAGGGGGGGATCGGATAACGTACAAATAGCTTCATCGTTATCCACTCCCAATATTGATATTTCTTCCGGAATCTTAATCCCGCATTGTTTACATACTTCCGTAATATGATGTCCCTGATTATCGTCACAAGCCATCATGGCTATCGGTTTGGGAAGGTTTTTCAGCCATTCGATCAAAGGCTCCGACTCATAAAACCACAACCCTTTAGATTCAAGGTTCCGGTATTCATAAAAATGGCGGTCCAACTTATACTTAGACAATTCTTCTTTAAAACCTTCACAACGTTCCTCGGACCAAACGATCCCGGTAAAACCGTAAAAAGCAAAATGTTTAAATCCTTTTTTGAGAAAATACTCCGCGCCCATTTTTCCGGCTAATTTATGGGCTCCCGTAATATTGGGAATATCAACGAAACGTTCTTTAAAATCCTGCGCAATGGCAGCAATCCCGTTTTCTTTAAATATCTTTACATTATCGGTATTATAAAATTGAGCAATAATACCGTCAGCCTTCCATTTTTTGGCCCAATCCAATACCCCTTCCACTTCGTAAAGTTCACGATACGAAAGCGGCATTTTACATAAAACCCAAGACTCATGCTCTTTCGAATATTGAACAATTCCTTTCAATAAACCTTTGGCGTATTCTTCAGAAAAATCAGTTAACAATATCACTCTGGGCATAGTTTTCTTCTTCTTACATCAAACATTCATAAAAATAGAAAAAAAACGCCATATAGTTTCTAAAAGAAAACGTAAAGAGCCGTTTTTTAACGAAACCCTTTACGCTTCACTTCTGCAAAGAGATATAACTCTATCTTATAGGGATGGTCAATTCGGGTGCATTATACCCGGATACGCTTACAAATGCATTTTCCGTTTCGAAACCGGCATCCTCGATCTCACAACACAGGACTCTTTTTTCACCGGGCAACAGATTTACATAATTATGGTCCCAATAAGCCGGATAAACGATTTCTCCGGTTTCATCTTTTAATTTCAAAGCAATAAATAAAACGACGGATGGCGACGGATTTTCCAATTCGACCTCAATAAATGTCCGGTCCTTGGTCTTTCGAAAAGCTGTACTTCCGTGCAATCCTACTTTTGGCATAGTATCCAGATCTCTAAAGTCGGCGAAACCGGACATCGGCGTTCCTACCCAATCGGTTTTATCCCAATCATATTCATTTTGTTTAGAGGATAAATTATAAAAATTATCGGCAATCCGATCTCCCTCACGATTATATAATTGTAACGAAACAAACGAATTTTTCAAGGTATTGCCAATATCGTATATCTTTCGAGAAGAATTACCCGCTATCGAAAACTCTATTTCTTTCTCATGCACCGGCTTTGAATCGATGGAGAAAACCCTGATTACTGCCTTTAAGCTTTCCATATCCGAAAGCGGCTCATTTACAACATATATCCCGTTGTCTTTATAATTATAAATCAATTGCTGCGGTGTATTGGCGGTTTTTACTCCATAATAAGCAGGCACCGGTACCTGATAATAGTCATACAATTGCCAGAACAAGGACGGCCAAGCCGAATTCAACATCCATTGTATCAGTCCGGTCGCTTCCGTCCGGTTTACCCGAAATGCTTCAAACATGCTTTTTGTCGACTCATAATTCATCAAATGCGCTTTAACCAAGTAATTATGGAGATTATCCGGTTTCCCGTACATTTCATCCATAGCACGGTTTAATACATCTAACGAGTTCAACACCTCGGGAGCGGTCGTACAATGATAACTCCAGGTATCATTCACCGGCCAACGATCATTTTTCGGAATCATCTTTATTATCGATTCGTATACCGGGATCTGAGGACCGGGCCCCGTTTCGGTATTGAAACCGTAAGCTCCCCCAAACATTGAATCTTTAAACCAGTAGTCGGGACCCACATATTCATAGGGTCCGAGCATTTTCATTCCGGTAAGTCCCGTAACGGTACTCTCCAATCCTTTGGCTGCTCCTATATAAGGACGATCATCGATGGTCGGTAAAAGTTCCATGTATTTCTTTTCAAGTGCGGGACGCAACAGTTTATCGCTGCCGCCATACCACGCAATAATGCTCGGATGGTTCCTCAGCCACAAAACCTGATCATTAAAAAAACGAGTAAGCAAGTTCATATCGTCTTCCGAACGAATACACCCAAACTCATCATCGGGAGTACCTAAATACACTTGCCACTCCCATTGACAGCTCCATCCAACTAATGCCAGTATCCCGTATCTGTCACACAAATCATATACGTTACTGCTTGTACCCCAGATATTTTCAAAACGAATTGTATTCATATTCATATCTCTGACATACTTTACTTGCCGTTCGTTGCTTTCGGGAGTATCTCGAAGGAAAATATCATCTGTCCATCCCGCCCCTTTTATCAACACTTTCTTTCCATTCAACATAAACCCTCTATGCCCGGCCTCGGTCAAGTAAGTATCTATCCGTCGTATTCCGAAAGTAATTTCTTCTTGAGAAGAAATCTTATCATTCACTGTAAATTTCAATCGAAGATCATACAAATCGGGATTGCCCAAATCGGCACTCCACCACAACCGAGGGTTAACTATATGCAATGCTTTTACGGTTTCGGAATCGACTACGACTCTCTTTTTTTCTCCGGGGCCCAATACCACCGGAACAGAAAATCGGATATCTTCGATCTCTCCCTCCAACATCCCTTCCACTCTTTTTTCGGACAAATTTGACAATTCCGTTCCGATCGTTAACCAAGCCTCCTTCAACGATTCGATGTTTACCCGAGACTGTACTTGGGTATTTTTCATTTCCACATCGCCGGTGATGTTAATCCTTACTTCCCTGAAAAGTCCCATACTCTCGTCCAAGGGCCTCGGATTCCAGTCTACAAAACCAATATTCGGTTCGCCCGCACGGGCACGAAACACTTCGATGGCCAGCACATTATTT
>DAIQOU010000412.1:0-4616 GCA_036787725.1 Bacteroidales bacterium | reverse complement strand
AAGAAAAATTAACCCTTTGATTACTAATTGTTGAAGACATTTGTTGTAGAATTTTGAACTTAATAAATTAAAAACACAAAAAGGTTAAGAACCTTCAAGCTGAAGGTTCTTAACCAAGACCTAACGACAGGATATATTATTTAAGTTCAACTTTTGCTCCAGCTTCTTCTAATTGTTTTTTCAATGTATCAGCTTCATCTTTAGCAACTCCTTCTTTCAAGTTGCTGGGAGCTCCGTCAACCAAATCTTTAGCTTCTTTCAAACCAAGACCTGTCAATTCTTTTACCAATTTAACGATTGCCAATTTATTAGGACCGATTTCTTTCAATACTACATCAAAAGAGGTCTTTTCTTCAACAGCTTCACCACCTCCTGCTACAGGACCTGCCGCAACAGCAACAGCTGCAGCTGCCGGTTCGATACCATACTCGGTTTTCAATATTTCTGCAAGTTCATTTACTTCCTTTACAGTTAAATTTACTAGTTGTTCAGCAAAAGCTTTCAAATCTGCCATTTTTGTATAAATTAATGATTTTTATTTTTCTGTTAAAATTATCTCTCGGATAGAGTAGTTAATACTCCATGAATAGTTTGACCACCGGATTTAAGAGCTGAAATAACATTCTTAGCTGGCGATTGCAACAAAGAAATGATATCTCCAATGACTTCGTCTTTACTCTTAATATTAACCAATGCATCTAAATTTTCCGCTCCTATGTAAAAACTTTCTTGTACATATGCTGCCTTTAACTTTGGAATATCGGTCTTTTTTCCAAATTCCTTAATTAATCTGGCAGGAGAGTTTGCGGTATTTGAGAACATTACAGCAGTATTTCCTTTCAGAACATCATCAAAAGATGAAAAATCCGTCTCTGCTTTCTCAAATGCTTTTTTCAGCAATGTATTTTTTACAACAAGGAGTTTTATTTCTTTCTTGAAACACTCTTTTCTTAACTTACCGGTATTTTCTGCATTTAGCGTAGCAATATCAGTAAGATAAAAATTAGAGTATTCTCCTAAAGTATCGGCTATTTTATCTATAACAGCAGCTTTTTCTTCCTTTCTCATAATACCAATTGTTTAAATTTCATCAATCGATTTAGAATCAATTCTAATACCGGGACTCATTGTACTCGAAAGAAAAATGCTCTTCACATAGGTACCTTTTGCAGCCGTTGGTTTCAACTTAAGAATTGTAGCCATGAATTCCTTTGCATTATCACGAATTTGCTCCGGCGAAAAAGAAACTTTTCCAATTGAAGTATGAACTATACCGGTTTTATCAACCTTAAAATCAATCTTACCTTGTTTTACTTCTTTAACCGCTCCGGCCACATCATTTGTTACAGTTCCGCTTTTAGGATTAGGCATCAATCCTCTTGGACCTAATATTCTACCTAGAGCTCCGATTTTTCCCATAATTGCCGGTTGAGTAATGATTACATCAATATCAGTCCAACCGCCTTTTATTTTCTCTATATATTCATCCAGTCCCACATAATCCGCTCCGGCTTCTTGTGCCGCAGCTTCCTGATCAGGAGTACATAATACAAGAACCCTGGTTTGTTTTCCCGTTCCGTGAGGTAAAGAAACAACTCCTCTCACCATTTGGTTCGCTTTACGAGGATCAACTCCTAACCTGACATCAATATCTACAGATGCATCAAATTTAGACGTTGTAATTTCCTTTACCAAAGCGGCAGCTTCCTTAAGTGTATAACTTCTCCCTGCTTCAATTTTGCTTAAAGCCAACTTTTGATTTTTTGTAAGTTTACCCATATCTCTATTGAAGTTTAATTAGTTACAGGGAAAGTCCCTTTTACTGCAATACCCATACTACGAGCTGTTCCGGCCACCATTTTCATTGCCGATTCCAAAGTAAAACAATTTAAATCAACCATTTTATCTTCAGCAATGACTTTCACTTGATCCCAAGTAATTTCAGCCACTTTTTTACGATTCGGTTCCGCAGAACCGCTCTTTTGTTTAGTAACTTCCAATAATTGGATTGCAACAGGCGGTGTCTTAACGATAAAATCGAAAGTCTTATCTGCATAGTAAGTAATTACTACAGGTAATATCTTTCCGGCTTTATCTTGGGTTCTGGCATTAAATTGCTTACAGAACTCCATGATATTAATTCCCTTAGATCCTAATGCAGGGCCAACAGGAGGAGAAGGATTTGCAGCCCCTCCCTTAATCTGTAATTTTATTTGTCCAGCAATTTCTTTAGCCATTGTTTAATATGAATTAAATTTGATAATACTCATAACTTAACAAAAAAATAAGATAACAAGCGTAACCTTTATTATCTATTCTTTCTCCACTTGCATATATCCTAATTCCAGCGGAGTCTTACGACCAAAAATCTTCACCATTACTTTCAACTTTTTCTTTTCGGTATTGATTTCCTCAATAACTCCATGAAATCCGTTAAAAGGACCGAATATGACTTTCACCGTTTCTCCGACATAAAATTGAACATCCAATTCCTCTGTCTGTTCTTGTAATTCATCAACAGTTCCCAATATCCGATTTACTTCCGATGAACGAAGAGGAACAGGATTCGTTCCCCCTAAAAATCCAATTATATAAGTAACATTTTTAAGAAAGTGCATCACTTCCCCAACCAAAGCCGCTTCTATAATTATATAACCCGGAAGATAAGCCCTTTCTTTCATTACTTTTTTCCCGTTCCGTATGGTATAAACCTTCTCGGTTGGGATTATGACCTGTGAAATATAATCCTTCAAATCAGAATTTTTAATTTCTGCTTCCAGATATTCTTTAACTTTATTCTCCTTTCCGCTAACAGCTCTAAGGACATAAAATTTCTTTTCTATTTCAGACATGCCCTAAATCAAAAGATTTTTTCATAAAAGAACTTCATGATATTTTCAAAACCGAAGTCAATAACAAAAACAATTGCTGCGAGTATAAGGGAAGCAAACAGAACTACAACAGCACTACTTGACAGCTCGGCCCGAGTAGGCCAAGATACTTTATATACAAGTTCGTTATAAGATTCCTTAATATAATTGATAATCTTTTTCATCTAATCTATAGATTTTTTGCACGGGTCGAGAGACTCGAACTCCCGGCCCTCGGTTTTGGAGACCGATGCTCTACCAACTGAGCTAGACCCGTAATTAGAGAAGAGTCAAAATTAAATCTGCACAAGAATCATCTTGACTCTTCAATCTTAGTTTTCTATCTTATTTAATCAAGAATTTCAGTGATCTGACCGGCTCCTACCGTACGTCCACCTTCGCGAATAGCAAAACGCAAACCTTCGTTACAAGCAACCGGATAAATCAATTCTACCGTAATCGTTACATTATCTCCGGGCATTACCATTTCGGTTCCTTCCGGCAAAGTGATTTCACCTGTTACATCCAATGTACGAATATAGAATTGGGGGCGATATTTATTATGGAAAGGAGTATGGCGTCCACCTTCTTCTTTCTTCAAAATATATACCTCTGCTTTTACTCTTGTATGAGGTTTAACTTTTCCCGGATGGGTAATAACCATACCTCTCTTGATTTCATCTTTATCGATACCACGAAGCAAAAGTCCTACATTATCTCCGGCTTGACCTTCATCCAAAATTTTACGGAACATTTCAACTCCCGTAACAACAGACTTTTTACCGGCAGCACCTAAACCGATAATTTCAACTTCTTCTCCCGTTTTAATGATACCTGTTTCAATACGACCTGTAGCAACAGTACCACGACCTGTAATAGAGAAAACATCTTCTACCGGCATCAAGAACGGTTTGTCAACATCTCTAGGAGGAAGAGGAATCCAAGTATCGCAAGCCTGCATCAATTCCACAATCTTTTCTTCCCATTCGGGAATTCCGTTCAATCCACCCAAAGCAGAACCTTGAATAACAGGAGTATTGTCACCATCAAATTGATAGAATGAAAGCAATTCTCTCATTTCCATTTCTACAAGTTCCAACATTTCCTCATCTTCAACAATATCACACTTGTTCATGAAAACAACCAATTTCGGCACATTTACCTGACGAGCCAAAAGAATGTGCTCACGAGTCTGAGGCATAGGACCATCAGTTGCAGCTACAACAATGATCGCTCCATCCATTTGAGCAGCACCGGTAACCATATTCTTCACATAATCGGCATGTCCCGGACAATCCACATGAGCATAGTGACGATTCTCCGTTTCATACTCTACGTGAGACGTATTAATGGTAATACCTCTTTCTTTTTCTTCCGGAGCATTATCAATTTGATCAAATGACTTAATTTCCGAAAGACCTCTTTTTGCCAAAACTGTCGTTATAGCGGCAGTCAATGTAGTTTTACCATGATCAACATGACCGATTGTACCGATATTAACATGGGGTTTCGACCGGTTAAAATGTTCTTTTGCCATAATTTAATGATCTTTTTTATTTGATTAATGATTGCATTCTTACTACAACTCTACAAGGACGATTTCCCATCAAATTGTGAGCCGATGACGGGACTTGAACCCGTGACCTCTTCCTTACCAAGGAAGTGCTCTACCGCTGAGCTACATTGGCAAAAAGAGCGGAAGACGGGACTCAAACCCGCGACCCTCAGCTTGGAAGGCTAATGCTC
>DAIQOU010000411.1:0-4620 GCA_036787725.1 Bacteroidales bacterium | reverse complement strand
TTATAAACTAATAAATAAGAGGGATTAAAGAAGGTTCGTTCGCTGCAAGAAAATACTTAATACGAATATTAAGAAATTGTAAGTGAAGAGAAGGTCTGAATAAATCCAATTATTTATGATGGGTTAAATATAGTCATTAAATTTCACTTAACAAGTATAAGGAGAGAGTTAAAAGTCTAATCCTCTTATAAATTATACATTCTTTTTATATAAGGACAATATTTAACCGTCGGTCCGGTACGTGGCCGGTCTTTTTATCAATAACGTGCTCCGGAATCATTTCAAGAAAGCATTACTTCTTAATCGGTTTACATTGGAATCTTTCCGAAAAGGTGAATTGAATAATGAAGGACGTAGATCCGAAACAAACTGCTTGTAAATATTAGCAAGATACATAAACACATACTCTGATTATCTTTCTATTTTTGTCTGTTCTAATATTTATTATATGATATTTAAGAAAGAGCGCAGAAAAGAATATGTTTCGAAAAATATCTCCATCATTCGCTCTATAAACTACCGTGTATGAGAGTAGGTTTTTACCGAAAAATGGCAGGTGCTATGGTAATATTGTCAGTGCTCCTCTCGTTGGCGGCTTGGTGGATTATGAAATGAATATAATATAAAATAAAATGATAAATGACTGATACGGCTCTTATATTGAAAAAGCAGGTTGATTCCGACCAAATCAACTCCTTTGAACAGGCTTCGGAGTTGCTCGGGTCATCACCGGTCGTTCAAAAATTGCTTTCGAAAGATTTTAATGAGGATGCCTTGAATCTGTTAAATCGTTTGACGGAATTAAGTGAAATTCCTTTTACGGGATACTTACCGCAAGTGAGGGAGTGGTGCGAGAAATTAGTTTCTTTGTCTTCCTGTGAAGAAGGTTTTTCGCTTTCGGGTAAAAGCGATTATCTGCTTTCGTGCTATAACTCCATGATTGTAAGTTTGCTTATTCGTTTGGACTATGGAGAGAAAGAACCGGTACGGAAGGGAATTGATTGGATTCTGAATTATCAGCAGGTGTCACGCAACGCGCAACATACTTGGAACGGCTCCGGAATCCGAAAGTATGGCGGATGTATGAAGACAACTCCTTGCTACATCGGTGTGGTAAAAGCGATGATTGCTCTTTCCGACTACAAAAAACGGGAAGAATATCAACCGAAAGAAGGGTTGGAAGGCAAGCTTACTGCCGGATTGGAATATATATTGGAACACCAACTCTTTCAACGCCTTTCGGACGGAACTCCCATTACCCCTGATATAACTAAAATAACTTATCCTTTTTCCTGCAAAACCAATATTATTGAAATCTTACGGCTGTTAAAAGAAAACGGACTTGATCGGGACCCGCGTTGTATGCCGGCAAAAAATTTTCTTATGACGAAAAAGAAAAGAGACGGATATTGGCGCATGAACGCTTCTTATCTTCCCAAAGCATGGATCTTGTTCGACCGGACGAAAGTGCCCGGTTTATGGGTTACTTATGAAATTCAAAAGTTATTGTCTTGAATTCGAGTATCATACGTTTAAGCCGGAAAATAAATAAACGAATTTTCCGGCGGAACCAATCTTATTTCTCTTTTATTGCGGGGCGGGGAGGAATTCCCCTCTATACAGGGGACCGACTCCCCTCTATGCAGGTGAATATCTCCCCTCTATGCAGGTGAACGTCTCCCCTCTATGCAGGGGAGACTCTCCCCCGAACCGGCTGTTTAAGGGATGCCGATATATTCTACGGTTTCACTGCATTTGATATCTTCTGACGATTGACCGAACATCAATTCGAATTCTCCCGGTTCGGTGACAAATTGCATTTGTGTATTCCATAAGCCCAAATCCTTGACAGTCAAATGAAAAGAAACACGCTTACTTTCTCCCGGATTCAGTTCTGTTTTTTGAAAACGTTTCAATGCTTTGACTGGTGTGGTTACCGAACTTATTTTATCATTCATGTACAATTGAACCACTTCTTTGCCTTTTCTGTTTCCCGTATTGGTAATGTTGACGGAAACCCGGATACCTTCTTTGCCGAACCGTTTTCCGGATACCTGCATATCGGAGTATTCAAAAGTAGTATACGATAATCCGAAACCGAAGGGGAATAAAGGATCGGGAGAAGAAAATACATAATCCCGTCCCGGTTTCTCGGGTGTTCCGGGTTCTCTGTTGATGCCTTTTGCGGAAGGTTTATAATCATAAAATACAGGAATATGGCCTACCGATTGCGGAAAGGTGGCATTCAGTCTTCCGGATGGGTTTACCTCCCCGAAAAGGATATTGGAGACTGCGGTTCCTCCCTGTTCTCCGGGATACCATGCTTCCAATATGGCCGGCATATGTTCCTTTTCCCAACCGATACTCCACGGTCTTCCATGTACTAAGACAAGTATAATCGGTTTTCCGGTTTCTTTGAGGGCTTGCAGTAATTCCCGTTGTACTCCGATGGGATTGATATCCGTCAGATCGTAGCCTTCTCCGGTAGTGAACGGATCTTGTATTTCATCTTCACCCGGACCTTTTCCCCAACCCAGTCCGGAAAGGATGACACTGGTTTCTCCCAATACCGCTACTACCACATCGCTTTCCCGGGCAGCCCGGACGGCTTCCGGAAAGCCTTCTTTGCTTAGATCGGTGATTCCGCACCCCTTGGCGTAATTTACTTTTACGTTTTTTCCTACCGTTTCTTTTATTCCTTGAAGAATGGTAATACCGGATTTATTGTCTCTGGTATAACTGTAATCTCCGTATTGTACCTGATTGGCGTTCGGGCCGATTACCGCTATGCTTTGCAGTTTATTTTTGTCCAAAGGTAATAGTCCGTTTTCGTTTTTCAACAATATTACAGACTCTTCAGCTACTTGACGTGCTAATGCAATGTGTTCGGAAGTGTGTACATTCTTCTTAACATCTTTACTGTCGGCATACGGCTTTTCAAACACTCCTGCTTTGAATTTAGCCGTCAAAATGCGGGTAACCGCGCGGTCTATGAGTTCTTCGGAAATCTGACCTTCTTTTACCAATTGAATCAAGTGAGGAAAAACATCGGGACGTGCCGCTTCCACATCCACCCCTGCCTGCAATGCGTATATGGCCGCTTCGGGTCTGTCTTTGGCAATGAAATGGAAATTATATAAATGAGAAACGCTTCCGTAATCCGAGAAAACATATCCTTCAAATCCCCATTCTTCTCGCAATACTTTATTCAATAAGAATTTGTTAGCGTGGGCCGGTATGCCGTCCACTTCGTTATAAGAAGGCATAACGGAATAGACATTGGCTTCTTTGACAACCATTTCGAAAGGAGTGAGGTGGAGCGTTCTCAATTCCCGTTCGCCTAAGGAAGCCGGTGCCAGATTGATCCCGGCCCAAGGAACGCTGTATCCTGCGAAATGTTTTGCAGTGCACATTAGTTTCCCGGCGGGTATGCCGTATTTGGTTTCTTCCGGTTTTCCCTGCATACCGCGGACAAAAGCTGAACCCATGATACCGGTCAGGTAAGGATCTTCCGCATAACATTCTTCATTTCTTCCGTAGCGAGGATCCCGTATGAGGTCGAAAAGAGGAGAAAGGGCTTGATCTACCCCCGCAGAAGAAGCTTCCTTTGCAATGGCAGCGGCCATTTTCTCAATCAGTTCGGGATTCCATGTACTCCCTTGTGCAATGGCCTGAGGATAAATAGTGGCTCCATAGGCCAGTACGCCGTGAAGGCATTCCGCTATCTGAATGGGAGGAATTCCCAGCCGGGTGTTTTCACGAGCGTGTTTTTTGGCTTTTGCCGATAAGGCAGCCACTTCTTCCAATGCTTCGAAAGGACTTTCGCAAACCCCATACACTGCCGATGTTTTTCCTATATCACGTATTCCGGTCATGCACATTTGTTCTACTTTTTCTTCCAACGTCATTCGTTGTAATAAATCTTTAACGCGTTTCTCCACCGGTGCTTTCGGATCTTTGTACACTTGGGCTCCCACCGGGGAAATGAAACCGGAGATAAGAACGAGGCTGAGTAAAACATGATTTTTTATTGCTTTTTTTGCCATTTTATTGTTATTAGAGTTTATATGGAATAAAGAATTACAGTATTGTTGTTTAATATATTCTTCTTCTTACTTTTGCATTAAGGCAAAAGTAACAAAAATTAACTCTCTACGCTCGACTGTATGCAAGCTTTGCTTCTTTGTTCGTTTGCTTTACGGGATTGGCGAGAGAGGGGAGAGTTACCCCCCCGGTTACGCTTCGCTCACCCGAGGTTATGCACATTTTGCCCCTTCGGGCCAATGTCATTAAGTTAAGTTCTGTGCAGGCGACAACCCCGGGCCATCCGGTTAACGCCGCAATAAGTCCCGCGAGGGACGAAATCATGCTTAACCGCATGTGTAGCGCAAGCGAAACTTGCGGTCCGAAAAAGCCCCCTCCGGCACTTCCGACGGTTACGCCTTGCTCACCGTCGGTTAAGCACCAAGGCGTCCCTCCCGGGACTTGAGGGGCGGAATTTGCCAATACCGATATGAAAGCGTTTTTTCTTAGCTTAATGACATTACCCTTGCGGGGTAATTGATTATAATTTGTAACTCCGGCGGGAAGCTCTGAAGCGGGTTCAACCCCTTCGGGGTT
>DAIQOU010000410.1:0-4635 GCA_036787725.1 Bacteroidales bacterium | reverse complement strand
AAAGCAAGTGCCTCGGGAAAGAGGGGAGAATAATTAAAAAAAATTACTGATTTTTAGGGATTGCTTTCCTTCATTCAAACCGTTACTTTTGCGCTTTATAATTATTAAATAAAGATATGGAAGAGAATGTAAAAGCGGAAAAGAGCTGGGTTTCAAAACGGATGTTGGGGATAATGGTAATTGTATGGTTGCTTATAGTTCTCGCAGGGGTGATATTTCATAAATTCTTGCCGGTTACAATAATTTGCAGTGTCCTTTCGGCCTTGTTGCTATTTATGATTTTGTATTTCTCCTATGCGTATTATAAACTTTCTGCTCGTGGAGGAAATTTGCAAAGCCGGGTATCCGGATTGGTAACTGACAAAATAGATACAAAATCAGTCGGAAGATTATTGGATATCGGGTGCGGGTCCGGAGTTTTATCTGTCGAATTGGCCGTGAAATGCCCGGGCTTAGACATTCAAGGTATAGATTATTGGGGAAGTATGTGGGGATACTCTAAAGAAAAATGTGAAAGGTTGGCAGAAACTTATCATGTATCGGATCGTGTTTCGTTTGAAAAGGCAAGTGCTTCTTCTTTGCCTTTTGAGGACGAATCATTCGATATTGTAATCAGTAATATGGTATTTCATGAAGTTGCTGATGCAAAAGATAAACGCGAAGTGATAAAAGAGGCGTTACGAGTACTCAAAAAAGGCGGACAATTTGTATTTCAAGATCTTTTTTTATCTAAAAAGTTATATGGTAATTCCGAAAGTTTAGTTCGATATATAAAAGAAACGGGCGTGGAGGAAGTTTCTTTAGAGAAAGCAGAAAAATATATCCCGATTCCTTTCTTACTGAATATTCCTATGTTTTTTGGAGATACCGCTATGTTGTTCGGTAAAAAATAATGAATTATTGATGAATATTTTTCTTTATTATTCATAACTCTTTCTAAAGGAACCATTATGAAATCTTTCGCAGAAAGGGGCGATTGAAAGGTTTTGGCAAGCAAAGAATTGTGTGGTAAATTACCGGTTGATATATAAAAAGGAACTGTCTTAATCTATTTTTCAGACAGTTCCTTTTTGATTTTTTCTCTTTTGGGAATGTATAAATAACTTATTCTCCAATATAAGTTTCCAATAACTTACAGGAGGTAATTGGGCTCAGAATAATGGATTTAACAGATGCCGGAATCAGAATGGTTTGCCCTTGCTTTAATTCTGTCTTATATCCGTCATTATCTGTAATACTTACTTTTCCCTGCATACAAATATAAATAGAAAAGGAATCCCTTTTTTCCAAATTAACGGAGAGTTCTTGATCGGTTTCCAATACATTTGTGGTAAAATAGGGGGATTTTACCAAAGGAACAAACTCGTTTTCCTTAGCTTGGTAATTTGTTTTGTATTCGGGATAAACCGTATAATCAATAGCATCCTTGGCTAATTCGGTATGTAATTCTCTCGGATTTCCTTGTGCATCTTTTCGGTTGTAATCGTAAATACGATACGTTATATCCGAAGTTTGTTGAATTTCCGCAATGAAACAACCGGCTCCGATGGCATGTACTCGCCCTGCGGGTAAAAAGAATACATCTCCCGGGTGGACTTCCTGTTTCGCCAACATATCCGTAAAAGTATTATCTTCTACACTTTGTAGATATCCCTCGGGGGACAGTTCCTTTTTAAATCCGGAATATAAAAAAGCTCTTTCTGTAGCGTTGATTACATACCACATTTCTGTTTTTCCAAAAGAATTGTGCCGCTCTTTGGCCAGTTTATCGTCCGGGTGCACCTGAATGGAGAGATCATCTTTGGCATCAATAAATTTTATCAATAGCGGGAAGGTAGTTCCAAATCGTTCCATTACCGACTTCCCTAACAAATCGGCTCCATATTCTTCAATCAGGTTGTCCAACGTTTTTCCTTCCAAAGGACCTTCAGAGACAATGGAAACATTATTTTTTACATCCGATACCTCCCAACTCTCCCCGATTCCATCCTGTACGGGAGTAATGTCTTTAAATAAGCAAATCTCGTTTCCTCCCCAGATAACGGATTTTAGTATGGGCTTAAATATAACGGGGTGTAATCCTTTCTTCATATTATTTAATCTATGTATTTATTGTGTGAGTTTATTTTATACTTTTTTCAAAACGATACCGGATCTGGCAGGTAAGTATAATTTCAACCATTCCTTCTGTTCTTTTTCATACAGAGGATCGGGAGTTGTAAAATGATGAATGGAATCGTCGTTTAAACCAAATCCGCCAAAAGCAGGCGTGTCTGTATCCAACAATACCTCATATTCACCTTTGGGCGCCAAAATTCCGTAATCGGTAAATGATTTGACGGGGTTGAAGTTAAATACAAAGATAAGTTTATCTCGTTTGTAGGCCAGTATCTGATCTCCGGTATTGTCCCATATCTTTTCCAAAGGAAGAGCTTGAAAATTTTTTACACTTTTGATTAACCGAATCATGGCTTTATCGAAATCGTTGAGATAATGGTATTTTAAGACCTTATCATCGGCCAATTGCCATTGACGCCGAGCGTATTTATAAGACCAGCCGTTTCCTTCTCTGGGAAAATCAATCCATTCCGGATGTCCGAATTCGTTTCCCATAAAGTTAAGATAGCCTCCATTGATAGTGGTGGCTGTTACCAGTCGGATCATTTTATGCAAAGCAATCCCTCTGTCTACTGCCATATTCCGGTCGTTTTTAGCCATGTGCCAATACATATCCGCATCGATCAGCCAAAAAATGATCGTTTTGTCTCCCACCAATGCCTGATCGTGACTTTCTGCATAACTGATTGTTTTTTCATCCGTTCTGCGATTGGTTGTTTCCCACCAGATAGCAGAAGTATTCCACTCCTGATCTTGTTTCTCTTTTAACGTTTTGATCCAAAAGTCGGGGATATTCATGGCCATCCGGTAATCAAATCCGTAACCTCCATCTTCAAATTTGGTTGCTAACCCGGGCATTCCGCTTACTTCTTCTGCTATGGTTACCGCGTTCGGATTAACCAGATGGATTAATTTATTGGCTAAGGTCAGATAGCAAATGCCATCCGGATCTTGATGTCCGTTGTAATAATCGCTGTAATTGGAAAATGCTTCTCCCAATCCGTGGCTGTAATAAAGCATGGAGGTTACTCCGTCAAAACGGAATCCGTCGAATTTGTATTCGTCCAACCAAAATTTACAGTTGGAAAGTAAAAAATGCAACACCTCGTTTTTTCCGTAATCAAAGCATAAGGAATCCCAAGCAGAATGTTCTCTTCTGGCTCCGCCATGGAAGTACTGAGTATATGAACCATCAAAACGTCCGAGGCCTTCCACTTCATTTTTTACGGCATGAGAATGAACAATATCCATAATAACGGCTATTCCCATTTCATGGGCTGTATCGATAAGTTCTTTGAGATCGTCCGGAGTACCGAACCGGGAAGAGGCTGCAAAAAAACCGGAAACATGATATCCGAAAGAACCGTAATAAGGATGCTCTTGAATCGCCATAATTTGTATGGCATTGTAACCATCTTCTGCTATCCGGGGCAATACATTATCCTTAAATTCTTTGTAAGTGCCGACTCGTTCTTGGTCTGTTGCCATGCCGATATGGCACTCATAGATGAGTAAGGGAGAAGTATTCGGTTTAAAATGTTTTATTTTGAATTCATAAGGAGTTGGAGGATTCCATACCTGAGCACTGAAAATATACGTTTGTGCATCTTGAACCACTCTTTTGGACCAAGCCGGGATGCGTTCTCCCGAGCCGCCTTCCCATTTGATCAGGAGTTTGTATAAATCGCCGTGCTGCATACTTTCCCGGGGGAGGTTGATTTCCCAACAGCCGTTGTCGATCCGAATGAGTTTATATTCTTCGGATTCTGTCCAATCATTAAATGTTCCGATCAGATAAATTTCTCTCGCATAGGGGGCCCACTCTCTGAAAACCCATCCGTTGTTTGTTTGATGCAAACCAAAATACAAATAACCCGTAGCAAAATCATTCAGACTTATTTTACCGTTTTGAGTTAATTCTTTTTCCTTTTCGATACAATGATTATATCTTCCTAAAATGGCATTTTCGTGAGGTTGCAACCACGGATCGTTTTGGATTAACTTTAAGGTTTTCATTTTATTTATTGTTTTTGGATTAACTATTTAACCGATACTTTAATTATTATTTTTCGTATATCACCTTGGCCTACACAAGGAGCATGAGCGTCTTCAGGGAAAAAGATTACAAATTCTTCCGGTTGTAATGTAAAATAAGTGGTTGGAGTATCTTGGTAGAATAAAATGTCTTTTTCCGTATCAAACGAATCGATCGGTTCTGTACATTTCGACCTGGATTTCCAACCGAATGTTTCGGATGAAGAAATGGGAATCTGGATATCGATGTATTTATTATGTACTTCTAATTTGGCATCGGTTTCCGGTTTCAATTTAGAATCATTGATGTTAACAATAATACTATCTTCTTTTAAAATTGTTTTTCCGGCAGATAATTCCGTGAAGTTTGTCTTTCTTAAAAAATCAAAAGCTTCCTTGAAATAAGGATTGATTTGTTCATAAAGCGATAAATTTTCCAATGAATCTATAATCATGATCTCATAAATTAAAGTTATTCCCTAC
>DAIQOU010000041.1:0-17288 GCA_036787725.1 Bacteroidales bacterium | reverse complement strand
TAACTTATTCAAAGAATACTTGCCCTTTTGACACACCCTCCCATAAGATGTCAAAGTGAGGGCTTTTCCCCTTCTCCTTTCTATTACGGTTTCAATACGGGAATCCTTAATATCGTGAATGAATTCGGCGCACAGATATATTCCATTTTAGAACCCGTAATAGAGAAAGGCTCGGATACAGGAACTATCCTTTCGGGATATTCAAAACTGTTCTCGTCATCCGGGGATTCGGATTTAAGTTCGATTTTCGTTCCTTGAGCGGCTACTTGGCCGGCATTCAGCAGTTGAATATTCGTTTTCCAAGGTACATTTTCTCCATTTACCAGTTTTACGATCACTTCGTTTTTAGCCTCGTCGTAACCGGAAACAACATAATTTTTACGTACGTCCGCATACTTGTACTCGTATTTCAGTTCTCCGTCCATAAAACATTGCCAGTGATTGCCCTTTATTTCTACCCTCACATCATACCACCGGTCGGTATGTACCGGTTCCTGATTGCGATAGTCAAAAAGAGAAACTGATCCTTTATCGCCGATTTCCCGGAAAAGGACCGACTCGTTGGTATGGCTTCCCATATCCGCCATAAAATAATGTTTCTCATCCTTTCCTCCGAATACGATCCGGAAGCCTTCGTATCCTTGCAACTTAAGCGCTTTCATTTTAATGGTGCAGTCTCCGATTTCGTGATCTTTCAGCCAAATCAATGCATCCCCGGAAGGTGTCGGTTGAGTCAATACATCACCCTCTACTTTCCATTCTCCCCGTTCGACATGCCAATTGGAATCCAAATCCTTCCAATCGGTTTTATAAACTGTTTTACCCTCTTTAATGATTTCAAAATCCTTAAATTGCGAAGCAGTATTACCGGTACTTAATCCTACAAATCCCACCGGTGAAACCGGTGTATGAAAAGGTTTCCCCGTAATATCGATATGCAAATTTACATCCGGACGATGATCGGAGAACATCTTCATCACCCAATAGTTGGTTCTTCCGTATACCTTTTCGGTATTAAGCACCAGTAAATGATCTTTACCATGGCCTGCATTCTCGATCAACGGAGCATACGATACCAGTTGTATTTTATCCGCATTGCGTTCTACTCCGGTAAGGAAAGCCGCTTCGGCCAAGGAAGAATACAGAGCCGGTCTCCCGATGGCAGCATATTCTCCCACATACACTTTATAAGGAAGATTATCGGGGAGTTTATCGTAAACATCGGCATTGTTATAAAACCAGTCGGCTCCTTCATAATAATGAGGATCTATTATTTCTACTTCATCCAATTCTTCTATATTCTTACTGAACATAAGTGCCGTGATCAGCGTTAATTGCGGATATTTGGCTTTTATAGCCTTATGAAACCGGTTATAATTGGCAGCATACCGTGAACCGATATTCTCATTTCCTATTTCCACATATTTAAGGGGGAAAGGCTCCGGATGTCCGTTAGCTGCCCGTACGCGTCCCCATTCCGTATCCGATCCGCCAATAGCATACTCAATCGCATCCAATGCTTCTTGTATAAGTTCATCCACTTCTTGAGAAGAAACATAATCTCCGTTCCGGAACAGACAAGACATGCCGGCATTACAAACGAACATACCTTCCGAACCGATATCCTCGCAAAACTGCAAAAACTCATGATACCCAAACCCGTAAGTACTCCGATACCCCCAAAGATTATATTCTCCCGGACGTGTTACGGGATGTCCTATTGTTTCTTTCCATTTTATCCTGTTTTCCATGGTAAGCCCTTCCACGATACATCCGCCCGGCCACCGTACGAATCCCGGCTTAAGATCGGCCAATATTTGAGCCACATCCTTACGCAACCCGTTCTTACGCCCGTTGAATGTCTCTTGCGGAAATAACGATACATAATCGATGCAAACCGGTTTTTTCGGTTGCAAACCGAGCATAAAACGTAAATTCCCGGCAGTCTCGCGTGCTGTCAGCGTAGCTGTAAAATGATTCCATCCGGGAGTATTTGCAGGCTTTATCTCCGCTTGCGACACATCCGTTTTAGGCTCCCCGGCCTCATTGATCAAAGCAATCTCGGGTGTTTCAAGACCGGTGGAACCGGAGAAATAAAATTCCACATCGTATTTCTTCCCTTTTTCTATCGCCATTCCCCAATACCCGCTATTGATCACTCTTATCTTCTGCGACGTTTCTCCCGGATAAATGCAAAGAGAATGCGGAGTAGCGCTGTGAAGCGGATTATCGGTTACAATCTTATATACGGGAGTTGTTCCGTCTTTACATTCGACTTTCCATCCGTTCATCGCATCGAAATCTTTCCAATCTACCTTAAAACGATTAATAGAATCATTGGAATAACAGTGCTTATGAGCGGCACAGGCAAAGCCATCGTGCAATACCGTTCCGGAAGGAAGATTTCCATCCTCAAATCCCCGGTTTATGATCATCTCGGCATACAACCCTCCATCGCCGGAATGAGTAATCTCTTCGAAAAATATTCCGTATAACGATTCGGGAATCGAAGCGCCTTTGTCAGCGACATCTATGGTAATCACATCCTCATCCCCGGACAATCCGGAACAAGAAACAAAAGATAAGGAAATTACCATAAGCAGACTTATAAAACTCTGTGTTTTCATTTTATTTGATCTTATTGGTTGGTCTGTCTTGCGGGGCCGATCCGAATTTTTTATTGGGCTTCTTTCCCATTACAAATTTCAGGCTGCCGCCCTTCATAATATCTTGATAATCGATATAACTTTTAGTGTACTCTTTTCCGTTGAGTTGTACCGCTTGTATATAGATATTCCGGTCACTGTTGTTAACAGCTTCAATTACGAATGTTTTATTTTCCGGAAGTTGAATACTTACTTTATCAAACAAAGGACTACCAAAAACATAGATTCCTTTGGCCGGATTGACCGGATAAAATCCCATAGCCGAAAGGATATACCAAGAAGACATTTGTCCGCAGTCTTCATTACCGATCAAGCCATCGGGTTCATCCGAATAAAACTCGTTAAGGATATAACGAACTTTTTCTGCAATTTTCCACGGGACCCCCGCATAAGCATACATATAAGCGATATGGTGACTCGGTTCATTCCCGTGAGCATATTGTCCGATCAGCCCCGAAATATCGGCAGAGGCCTCTGCTCCCATATCCCCTTCCAGCATAAAGAAATCATCCAGTTTTCGGATAAAAGCTTCATCTCCTCCAAACAGGTCAATCAACCCTTCCACATCCTGAGGCACAAAGAACGAATATTGCCAGCCGTTTCCTTCGCAAAAATCACCAAATTCATGAATCGACTTAAAAGGATCGTAAGGCGTTCGCCAGGAGCCGTCCGCTAATTTCGGACGAATATTTTTCATCTCTTTATCCCAATAATGTCGATAATATCCCGCACGCTTGGCAAACATTTCGGCATCTCTTTTCTTACCCATTTTTTCCGCCATCGCAGCGATAGCCCAATCCCCCACAGCATATTCCATGGCATACGAAGTACCTTCCTTTACCAAATCGGCCGGAATGTATTCTCGTTCCAAGAGATAAGGAATACCAATCTGTTCGGAAAATTCGGCTGAGGTCTTCATAGCCCGGAAAGCCCGTTCGGGATCAAATCCTCGAAAGCCTTTTAAGTAAGCATCGGCAATTACGGGAATCGCACTGTAGCCCGGCATCTGATTGGTTTCTCCTCCGATTAACGGCCAAATGGGAAGTTTTCCCTGCTGATCAAATATTCCCAACATGGAATTAACAAAATCATCCACTCTTTCCGGCTGAATTATCGTATATAAAGGATGTGCCGCCCTGTATGTATCCCATAAGGAAAAAGTAGAATAGTTGGTATAACCTTTACCGGAGTATACCTTATTGTCGTGTCCTCTGAATTCACCGGTCACATCGGCATAAATACCGGGATAAATACAAGTATGGTAAAGAGCCGAATAGAAGATTCGCTTTTGTTTTTCGTTTTTGGATTCAATATTTATTTTATCCAATTGCTTATTCCATTTATCCAACGTCGTGGTTCTTACTTTATTAAAATCCCAGTGCGGCACTTCTGTCTCCATATTCATCAATGCATTTCTACAACTGACGGATGAGATGCTTACCTTAAACATTACCTCTTCCGGATTTTGTTTAAAAGTAAGCACTCCTTTCACTCCCTGTCCTATCATCATATCGCTGCCCTTGAGTGCCTTATTATTTTCATAAAGAGCTAATTGTATAGGAGTATCGGATTTCAATGCAAAATAGATTCGATGGTTGGACCAGCCTTCCGAAAAACGATATCCCTCCAATGTATGATCATCTATCTGTTTCAAGTAAGTATTTTTGGTAGAATTACCGTTTCCTTCTTTCAAATCGATCACTACATGTCCTTTTTCTCCCGCCGGGTACCGATACTTATGAAAACCCACCCGTTCGGAGGCTGTCAGTTCGACTCTTATTCCGTTTTCCATCTCCAACGAGTAATAACCGGGAGCAACACTTTCTTTCTCATGGCTGTAATAAGAAGCATACGAATCGGTTATATTATCCTGTTCGCCTCTCATAATATGTATTTCTCCGGTGTTGGGCATTAGAAGAATATCTCCCAAATCCGTACAACCGGTTCCACTGAGATGAGTATGAGTAAACCCGATAATAACACTGTCCGAATAGTGGTATCCCGAACACCAGTCCCATCCTTTGAATATATTCTGCGGTCCTACCTGAATAGCACCAAACGGAGCATTCGCCCCCACGAAAACATGTCCGTGTCCTCCCGAACCAACATAAGGATCGGCATACTTATCATTCCGAGCCGGCAAATTGGATGAATATAAACCCAATATACCCAATATCAGTATACTAATCTTTTTCTTCATATTCCACTCGGTTTATTTAATTAAATTGAACTTTATTCCCTTTTATCCGGAAGCCGGAAGATGCGGATTCCCATTCCTCTGCTTTGGGCTGCGTTCCGCCAACAAATACTTTAATATCACCGGATTCCAATATTTTTTCACCGGATTCGGTTGTAACTGCCAATTGGGAGGGAGAAACAGTAAACGTTATCTTTTTAGTTTCGCCCGGCGCCAGGTGTACACGTTTAATCCCTTTCAAGGACATCAATGGTTGTAATGAATCTTTTCCCGGATTTTTTACATAAAGTTGGGCCACTTCATCCCCTTCCTTACTGCCGTTATTGGTCACATCCACACTAACCGTAAGATTTTCGTCGGTTCCCAATTCGGTCGGAACCGTCATATCGGAATAACCGAAGGAAGTATAGCTCAGACCGAATCCAAACGGATAGAGGGTCTCACCCGTAAAATACCGATAGGTACGGTTTGCCATATCATAATTAAGAAAATCGGGCAAATCTCCATCGTTTCTATAAAAGGTAACCGGAAGCCGGCCGGAAGGATTATAATCTCCCCAAAGGATATCGGCAATAGCAACACCTCCGGATTGTCCCCCATACCACGCTTGGAGAATCGCATCCGCATGTTGAGCTTCCCACTCAAAACCCACCGCGCTACCGGACATATTAACAAATACCAAGGGAATATTTTTCTTCTTTATATCTTTCATCAATTCTGTTTGCACAGCCGGGAGAGCAATACTCGTACGATCTCCTCCATGGAAACCGATCAATTTATCTTGTCCGGCATCTCCCTCTTCTCCTTCCAAGCGGGGAGAAATTCCTCCGATGAAGATAACTAAATCAGCACCATCCATCGCTTTATAAGCTTCCGCTTTTTGTTCGGGATCGGCAGTTGTGTAATTCACCCCTTTAGCATACACTACTTCAGCTTGAGTTTTATTTTTGATTGCTTCCAACGGAGTAACCAACACGGAAGGAAATCCGTTATAATTTCCGAGCATCACTTCACCGTCGTCCGCATTGGGACCGATTACGGCAATCTTTTTCAGTGATTGAGATAAAGGAAGTATATTTTCTTTATTTTTAAGCAATACCATCGATTGGCGGGCCATTTTCAAGGCATGATCTTTATGTTCGCGACACTCCAATGTATCGTATGAAATGGAAGTATAAATACCCTTTCCTTCCGGTTCGAACATTCCCAAACGAAACCGAATTTTGAATAATCTCTTCACCGAAACATCGATATCCGCTTCCGTAAGATATCCTTGTTTTACAGCATCCAATAAAGCTGCATAAACAACTCCGCAATCCAGGTCGGTTCCGTGCAGCACTGCGTCACCGGCCGATTCAGCCGCATCTTTATGCGTTTTATGGTGTTTGTAAAAGTCGTCTATTGCCCCGCAATCCGAAGTTACATATCCCGTAAATCCCCATTTATTTCTTAAAATATCCATCATTAATTTATCGTTTCCGCAGCAAGGTTGTCCTTCAAAACGATTATAAGCACACATAACAGATGAAACATTTGCATCGACCACCAAATCGCGGAACGCAGGAAGATAAGTATCCCATAAATCATAAGGAGTTACATTGGCATCAAATTCATGGCGCCCTACTTCCGGTCCGCTATGAACAGCAAAATGCTTGGCACAAGCAGAAACTTTCAAGAACTCCTTGTCGGTCCCTTCCAAGCCGCGGACGATAGCTTTACCTAACAAACCGGTCAGGTAAGGATCTTCTCCATAAGTCTCCTGTCCTCTTCCCCAACGCGGGTCACGAAAAATATTGATATTGGGTGTCCAGAAAGTTAACCCTTTATACTGAAGTCCTTCTTTTCCTTCCCGAAGCGCTTCATTATAAATGGCGCGTGCTTCGGTCGAAACAATATCTCCCATTTTCTCCATAGCTTCTTCGTCAAAGGCGGCAGCCAATGCAATCGCCTGAGGAAAGACAGTTACTTTATCTCCCGAACGGCCTACGCCATGAAGGCATTCGTTCCACCAATTATAAGCCGGAATATAGAGCCTCTCAATAGCAGGTGCTTCATTTTGCATTTGACTTACTTTTTCTTCCAATGTCATCCGGGAAACGAGATCATCTACCCGTTCATCTATACTAAGATCCGGATTCTGATAAGGGAATTCGTATTTTTCACTGCAAGCGATGAAGAAGAACGATACTACAATCCCCATCAAACTGATTTTACTTTTTTTCATGTGTTATTTCTTTATTTTTTCTAACGGTCTCTCTTATGATATTAGTTAAGCATCGCCTTAGGCAAATATAGACCAAATTCGGGTTCGTTTCTTATTTATAAGAATTAAAAAAACAGGTTATACTATCTTTTTTGGGAGATCAATAGCATAACCTGTTTTTAAAGATTAAATGCAACTATATGTTTAGAATACTACAGCCTTTTTAGCTACCGAATTTCCTTCATTATCAGTTGCTTTTACAATGTAAATTCCTTTTTGCATCGGTATAACCGGGTTGTTGGAAGGATTATTATATTGCTTAATGCATGCACCGCTTAAACTGTAAATTATCACCGAATTAATTTCGTTATAGGAAGTTAATTCAATAGCACCTTTACGGGAAAGAACCCGGATCGTTTCTTTTGTCGTTACCGGGTCAATACCGGTATCATCCTCTTTATTATCCAAGTAAATACCGTAGATATTAGCTCCCACTTCCGCAGGATTGAAATTAAATACCATGTACAGGTCGTGAACTCCTTCTGTCAAGGTGAGATCGGCGGGAACTTTTTTATTATCTCCCCATCCGGCAGTTCCTTGTGCCACTACTCTGGCCACCGGTTCTACATCCTCATCTTCCAAGAAAGTAATATCTTCATACGCTTCAATCTCATAAGGAAGATCAATATAAAAATCAAAGAAAGCGTTTCTAAGCTTGGCTTGATCGGAAGAGTGATCTACAACAATACGTTTATAACCCGTAAGATCCACATCCTTAAATTTAAGAACTACTCCACCGGAAGTATAACCAATATTGGCAGATTCAAAACGAGCACCGGCTCCTCCATCTGAAATACCACGATGTATGAATTCCATTTCATTCGGATAAGCTCCCAGTTCATCAAATTTAATTTGATAGTTGGGTTCGGTAAGTTCTACGTCGATATAAGTAGGAATCTCGGGAGCCCCATCAATATCCGTCCAAGGGGTACCTTCTATTATCTGGAGCTCTCTTAAATCGGTAGAACCGGTCCATTTCACATATACGTCATGAACGCCCGAAATTGTTTTTTCTATATTTGCCGCATGGGGAGCAAACACTCTCCAGAAATAGTCCCGACCGGTCCAGATATTGGCAATTTGATTGCTTTCTTCCGGAGAATCAATATAGATTTCCAAGCATGTAGCAACAGAAGTTCCTCCATGAGAAGTCACTACAGCCAATTGTTTATAGAGGTTACCGTCTTTAAAGTCTATCCCGGAAAATTTAAGGATCAGACCATTACCTCCCCAACGATAAGCATCGGTTTCGGGATCGTACCTTGCATCGGGATAATTACCGTCCGGATCGATTTTTTCACCTTGACTTGAAGAAATCTTCAACGCATTGTATTTGGGATCCGGCTGTTCTCCTTGCTCTGTATCAAGCAATTCTTTTCCATAAAAAATAGCTTTTTTTAAGTTAACTCCATCCTTAAACCGGAGATATATCTTTTGTTTTCCGACAGGTATCAATTCATCTTCCGGATAAAAGTTATAACGGAATGTTCTGTAATATTGCCAAGCAGAAGTAGCATGAATTTCCACATCATTAAACATGATACTTCCTTCTTCATCGGGATGTCCCATATAAAAATCAATAGAGGAAGTTAAATCCGTAGATTCATTCGCAATCTCCACTCCGGAAGCAAAATAAGTATTTCCGTTCCCAAAGTCAATTTCTCCCAGGTAAATAATGGTCCCGGTCATCGTATTGCCGATGCACTTGTTAATTGCATCGTAGACTCCTCCATTAACAATTTCCACCGGGCTGTCTTCGGTCATAAGGAACACCAGATCGTCCGCAGCCATAAGGTTTATACATGCAATAAATGCAGCACAAAATAAAGTAAATTTCTTTTTCATGTTTGTTTAATTTAAGAATTTAAGGTATCTCAATATTCTGTTTATAATTTATTAGACACAGTTTATTTAAAAACATTTACATCAATCACTGTATTCTTAAAAATTCGAACTGCTTTTGATCAGTTTACCGTTTTTTTTTATTCGATCGCCTCGTAACACATACATATAAATTCCATTCGGTATTTCGGCGGCCGACCAACAAATTGTCTGATTTCCACTCTCGATATTCACTTGTTCTTGATGTAAAAGATTCCCGGAAGAATTATAGATTGCAAAATCCGCAGCGGTTTTGCAATCTGAATAAACCGGAATATACACTTCCTTGCTGAAAGGAACAGGATAAGGGGATAATGAATTATCAAGACTTATATCATCCAATCCGGTACCGGACGATTTTTCGAACTCCATATAATCTAAATTCATATTCCCTTCCACAAATTGAACTTTCAACTCGCATTCACCCTCCGGTAATAAAACGGTTTCGGAATGTTGCACATAATTTCCTATTCTGCCCGGTCCTTCCAATTTGCAGTTTAATACCGTTCGATCATTGGCAATCAGTCGTATCCCCTGATTGACGGAAATCCGTGAAGAATAATTGAAAGTCACCTTATAGCTTCCCGCTTCCTTTATATTCACTGTATAGTTTAACCATTCACCGGCTTCTGTTGATGTAACACAGTAGTTGGACGCACCGGAGCCGATACTTACATATTCGTTAACATCCGTACGATATTCAGTGTTCTTATTCTTCTTTTCCAAGTCGTAAAAGCCCACACCCTGTCCTCCCAAATCAAAGTCTTCCGCTTCAATTCTTCCCGGAATCGAGTGGTCCTTATACGGTTTTTGTACCGATTCGAAATAAGCTTTTGCACTTACCATTAAGTCGCTCGGTTTAAGGAAGACATAACGACCGGGGAACTCCTCTTCCAATCGAGTGGCTACGCGGTTAATTGCTCCGTACCCGTGTCCTCCGAAGGGAGCTTGAATAAGATAAGCCGACGAAAATACCGGACGATGGTCGGAAGGTTCTATCTTAGATAAAGTCGTATATAATTCCTGTTCACTGCTTACATTATATCCTGTACAGATGACAGGCATTCCCAACCAGTTATATGCATCCCAATAAGAACTGTTGGACCAAGAAACGGTTCCTAAAATGCCGGATCTGTAATGTCCGCTGATTAAATCGGGATGCGGAGGCCACGGAACGGAAGAGGCTGTAACATTCATTCCGCATGCAGCCAACCACTCTCCATTCATTATACACCAAGAGTCGTAATCCGAAGGTTTATAAAACCGTTCCTGAATGTATTGCAATCCGGAAGGACCTCCCATTAATTCATCCTTATCGGTAGCTGTCGAATAATAATAGTCCAAGATAAATGGAGCAATTTCCATTAAAGCCGGGTTCAACGTCATTCCCACGGGCACCTTTCCTCTTTCCGACTGCCTGAAAATATCATAAGAAGCATTATGATTAAACTGAATATTATCTCCGTCACTCCAATGCAACGCAATATATATTTTATCATTTTCCAACGGATGTACCACCGGGTCGGGTTGAGTAAAACTGCGAGAAGGAAAAGACGAATAAAAACTGGCATTGGGGAAAATATCAGCTACCAAAAATCCGAATCCTTCGGGGTTAATGGCATCATTCAGATCATCTCCATGCACCCCATAACCCATAACCACCGTATTCTTTGCATATCCGGGTGTTCTGAGTATTTTTTGAATCATATTTTTCTCACTTCTTTTATGATTGTCGAGCCAGAAAACAAAAGAGCGGGACGCAACCGCATAATCATACAATCGCCAAGGCATGTTTCGCCAATCACTCCGCAAGCCTAAACTGAAAATGATCTGTTTGTTTAATTTAGGCATCAGATTTTCCAATGCCCAATTATACGCTTCCTCAAAACCGGCCCAGTTGTTCCGGATATCGACAATCTCTTTATCCCATCCGAATTCGGCAACCAATTCATCTTTTATTTTTTCACTGACAGGCAGTGCATTCTCGGCACAAGCCATCATTACTGCCATATTCCAAGTATAATCATTATCCTCGAAATTACATATAACCAACTTGTCAATCCGGTCTTTGTAAGTACTGAATAAAGTTCTTAATCCCGGATTTTTCCCCGATAACGTTACAGAAGGCCTTTTCCAAGGTTTCTCCGAATAAAGCAACCAATTGGTTTCATGAGGATCGGATGCCAAAAAGACTTCTGCCGATTCACGATTTATAATTCCCTGAAAAACCCTGCATATATGTTCGGATACAGCATCATCTTCATTTATCTTATAATAAATAACGGTTTCGGCAGGTGTCATTTTCGGAAAGAAGACAGGCACTTCCCCACTTCCTTTGGATGAGAAAACAACAAGCAAAAGAAGTATATATATACAAAATGATTTTTTACACATAAGTTCTTTTTTACCGGTTTTTAAGGAGCAACAATCTCTATAATTTCCGTATAATTATACCGTTTCATCGTATTGTACTTGGTACTTGACAAAGCAGCTACACGTAAGTAATATGTTTCACCGCTTTTTAAGTCCGGAACTTCCACTTCATAGAGCGTTTCTTCGATTACGGTATCTCTGGAACGACTCAAGGTTCTCGTAACCGAATGATCATTCAAATACCCTCCATTGTAAATAGAAACAATAGGTTGTTTCTGAACCAGTACCCGTGCTTCGGAAATGGTTTTGGATTCCAACTCAAATCCGGCAGGAGTAGCAGATCTTTTTAATCTGAACTTTACCGTTACAGCTGCCGATCCCGCTTCTCCTTTTACTATCTCTTCCAATGTTATCTTGATGAAAGGAGTCACTTTGAAATCATGTTTGGTAACTCCTTTCAACTTAACGACAGCTGTATCGACCGGAAAAACAGGGCCTTCTACCGGCAACACTTTATAACTTCCCGAAAAGAGAGCTACATTTCGGAAATCACCCGTAGCTTTTACCCAAAAATCCAAAGGGGTCGGCTTGGCATATTTCAACTCAAACAATTGGATCTTACATCCGTCCGGCTGTTCCGTATAGATACGTTCGCCGGTTTCGACATCAAGCAAAGTGCCGTCAATTCCCGCATCGGGACCATCATAATTGTCCAATTCAAAGCATGCTGTAAACAGGATGCAGAAAAACAATAGTACTGATATATTAATAAGTTTCATAAATTACATTTTTATAGATTAATATCCCGGGTTTTGAATAAGGGGAGGATTACTGCTGTTGAGATCGCCATCCGTAATACGTATATAATTCATATAAGGCTTGTAATCATGAATATTGCCCACTTCGAGTTTCTTAAAAATCCATTTGCCTGTATTGGCTACATAATAAGGATGTAATCCTTTAAGCTTAACATTATTCATGACTTTATCGCCTATTCTCCAACGTTTTATATCCCAAAAGCGATGACTTTCAAACATAAGTTCAACGCGTCTTTCTTGTCGTACCATATCCACATCGATAGCAGTAGCAGGTGCTACGCCTGCCCGATCCCTCAAATCGTTAAGGTAAGCGATGGCTTTGGACCGATAAGATGAATTTCCCAATTCTACGGCAGCCTCGGCATAGTTGAGGAGTATCTCTGCATAACGGAATTCCATCCAATCCTGATCGGAACCGTCGTGAACCATTTCCCGGGGGCAAGTCCCTTCGTACAAGAATTTCTTGATGTAGAAACCGGTTCCCGTAGATTCGGATGTTCCTCCGATTCCCTGACGACCAATTACATAAATGGGTTCTCCATTATAATCATAGGTGTCCGTGAAAGCACCTCCTTCTTTGAGAATCACAACATTCTCTCCGGTCTTTTCAACGATTCCTTTGTATACGTCTATGATACCGCTTACATCTCCTTTCGCATTCGACCATTTGGCTCCGGGAATAGAAATAGTAGCATACAGACGCGCATCCCGACCGTTGAACAGTTCGGTACGATCATCAACTTCCAGAATTTTGCCGCTATCGTCCAATATCCATCCTTGCGTATTGGTTCGAAAAACTTTCGTACTTCCATCGGTCATTCTATAGCTTTCCACCAATTCCATCGTAGGACTCAACCTGGAGCCGTACCCCTCCGGATATCGATATCCCCAAGGTTGTTGCCAAAGATCCCAATTGTGAGCCTTACCGGGGTAAAGGTATTTTTTAACGAAGATGACTTCCGGACAATCATCCTTAATCCAAAACATTTGCTGATAACTCTTCGCCAAATCACTGCTCCCGCGATACAAACTGTATGAGCCGCTTTCGATAATGTCGGAGGCTGCTTTTATAACTTCTTCAAAATATTTATTTGCTTTTGTTTTGTCATCAAATCCGACCAATCCGTTTTTATCATAAGTTCCGTATTTTGCGATAGAACCGGCATAAAGCATAGCCCTGGATTTGAGCGCTTGAGCTGCGTAACGATTGATACGATTCTTTTCGGAAGCGTTCTGTGTAACGGGAAGCAGCTCGATGGCTTTATCCAAATCTTCCAAGATAAAATTATACGTTTCTTCTTCCGTACTGCGCGGAACGTTTAAGGCAGACAAGTTATTCGGATCATATTCCTGAGGTTCTTTAATCAAGGGCAGTCCTCCATATCTTTTAGCCATACCGAAATAATACCAGGCGCGAATAGCATAACCTTCTCCAAGAAGTTCTGATTTACGTTGTTCGTTGAAAAGAGTCGACTTTTCTATTTCCCGGATAAAAGTATTTACATTACGCACATTGTCATAAGCCCACCAGCGATTCCACATATTATTACCGTTGGGACCGAAAATTTCATGAGGCCATTCCGCGTGAATGGCTTCGTCGCAATTCATGGCCGGCATGAAACAGCCGGCAACCCAATTATTAAACCCGGATTCGGATCCGTAATTGAAATCTTCAATGGGAAGACGATTATACAAGGTAGACATATAAGCTTGGACACCGGACTCGGATCCGAATATCTCATTATTGGAAAGCCTGTTCAAAGGAGGTTGGTCCAGAAAGTCATTACAAGAAACAAAAATGCTTGTGCCTATTGCCAAAATGAATAATAAATAACAATATATTTTTTTCATGATTGTGTTATATTAAAAGGTAACATTAACTCCAAAATTGACATTTTTCACCAACGGATAAAGCGCTACATCTCCATCCGGTGTTTCAGGATCGATTAATTTCATATCGGAAGTTTTGAAAGTAAGCAGGTTATATCCGTTTACAAAGATCCGCACTTTCCTCATCCCGGCTTTTGAAACGATGGACGAAGGTAACGAGTAACCCAACTCAATATTTTTTAACCGGATGTATCTGCATGGAAAATACCTTCCCGAATGCTCAAATCCGAAATTATGAGGCGCCGTAATCCGAGTGGAAGGATAACGTCCGGGCACCCAAGTACCTTCCGGATCAAAAGGATCGAATTCGCCGGCTGCATTCACTTTATGCCACCTGTCTTCAAATACTTCCCAAGAATTTCCACCCCACGCCAATGGTTCGGCAGATACCCGCGCACTATACATAGCCGCTCCTTGGAGCAACATCGCCAGATCAATCCCTTTCCATTCTCCCGACAAGTTAAGAGCAAAATTGAGTTTGGGAGTATTATCCCTTAACAAAGGCTGCTTGTCCCAATCATCAATAATACCATCCTCATTAAAATCAACAAACATGTAATCGCCGGGAAGATAAGTATATTCATAATACTTACCGTTACGAATCGGATTAGTGTAGATGTCATTCATCGATTGATATTGTCTTACACTTTCGGTAGTCCATTTTATGCCTTTATTTCTGTTATTTTTGTTATTAATCCAATTGTCGTAAGAATTTCCGGGAGTAACGGTTTCAACATAACGGTCTTGCCCCAGCGTATAAGTCACATTCCCGCTTATCGAATAGTAAAAATCTCCGATTTTTTCTCTCCGGCCTATTACGAACTCAAATCCTTGTTGTCGATCCGAGTTCAAGTTTTCTTTTGCTATTTTAGACCCGAAAGTACTGGGAACATCGATCAGCCGGTGAGCAAAGAGACCGTCTCGGTCGCGACGGAACAGATCGAATTCCAACGTTAAGCCGCCATTCCATAAATCGGCTTCTATTCCGATATTTTTCATGGTAGATGTATACCAACCGGCTGCTACATTTGGTATTTCGGGCATTCCCACACCGGGAATCAACCCTCCGCTGCCCAATACATATTTATCATCTCCGGGATATTGATAAGCCGGAAGCCAAAGATAGGAATCGGAAGCGGCATCATCCCCCATCTTACCAATAGAACCCCTCAGTTTTAAATTGGTAACAAAAGACAAGTTATCTTGTATAAATGCCTCTTCGGATATCCGCCACCCTAACGATATGGAAGGGAAGAAACCCCATTGTTTATTATAAAACTTAGAAGAACCGTCATATCGGAAACTCGCTTGCAGTAAGTACTTGGAAAGGTAATCATAATCCAATCGCCCTACCAGTCCGGCAATAGCGTCCCGATCGGCACTACCGTTTATGGAACGGGCATCATCCACCAAGCCCGCATAGATCTGGTCTACTGCATCCATGAGGGTATTCCGTCCTCCACTGATATCCGTAAGAGTCCATTTTTTGGTTTCAAACAATACCAAGCCCTTAAAATTATGATTCTTATAAGAATTGGTATAATTCAAAGATAATTGAGAAGTAAGATTCGAGTCTTCTTTTCTCCATTCATTTACAGAGGAGAGAACAGATTCCGTTCCTACTCTGTAAGCATCATTCTCTTTATCATAAGTATAAGTAGTATATTTTTTTCTTAATTGCTTTTTAAAATGGAACTTGGGGTCATAAGCCACCAAGGCTTTAGCAGTCAATCCTTTCAGAAAAGGAACTTCCCAAGTCAATGCTGCCGAAACTTGTATTTGCGTATTTTTCTCATCCCGATATCCGCCGTATTGTTTGCTGGATTTAATCAAAGGGTTGGCATCATCATTGTATTGTTTTCCCAAATAATCCCGATTGCCGTTGGCATACACTTCATAGATAGGTAAACTTTGAGCGATCCCTTTCATTATTTCCCAAGCATCATAAGCCGGTCCGTTCTTATTATCGGTATACCCTCCGATTTGAAAATCGGTTGTTAATCCGTTCGTAATCTTTGCACTTACATTGGAACGAAGGTTATACCGCTCATAACGTAATGACTTAGCACTCCAAAGACCTTCTTCCTTAAAGTAACCTATACTGTTAAAGTAAGTGATCTTATCATTCCCTCCGGAAGCCGTAAAGTTTATTTGAGTTTGAGGAGCTCTGTCTCTCATTACTTCATCAAACCAACTGTTGTTTGCATAAGGAGAACCACTTTGTATAAGCGAATGATCGTAAGTAGGACTTGTAGCCCCTTGATTAGCCATTGCTTCATTATAGAGATCCATATAACCGTAAGCATTGGCCGCTTTCGGGAAATCGGTTATGGTTTGGAAGCCCGTAGTAGCATTGAAGGTGATCTCTGCTTTTCCCGTTTTTCCCTTTTTAGTAGTGACCAATATTACCCCATTGGCCGCACGCATCCCATAGATAGCTGCCGAAGCATCTTTCAACACCGATATGGATTCGATTTCATTCGGGTCTAACCGTTGAAAATCCGCACGAGGTATACCATCGACAATCACCAACGCGCTTCCCAACCCGCGAATGTTGATGTCAGAGTTGTAGTCGCCCGGTTCGCTCGTTTTCAACCGGATATTTAATCCGGGAACTTTTCCCTGCAAAGCATTGGTCATGTTGGCAGTGGTTACTTTGGTGAGTTCATCCGCTTGGATAGCCGAGACCGAACCCGTTATTTCCACTTTTTTCTGTACCCCGTATCCGATTACGACCAACTCTTCCAGCATCTGTACATCTTCTGCCAAGATAACTCTTAAAGTAGGAGATTTCACCGCCACTTCTTGCTTTTTATATCCCAAAAGGCTGAAAGTGAGTGTTTGGGCTCCTTCTTCGAGTAATTCAATAGAGAAATCTCCGTCCAGGTTACTTACTGTTCCGTTTTTGGTTCCTTTCTGAACAATGTTAACACCGATCAGTGTTTCTCCGGTCACGTCCAATACCGTCCCGGTGACAACTCTTCTTCTATCGGGTTGTTTGGCTTCTCCGATCCGTCCTCCCGCCTTATTTTTATAAACAGTAATAAACTTTTCGTTAATCTCATAAGTAACATCCTGACCTTCAAACAGCTTATCCAGAATCTCTGTTATGGATTTCCCCGTAAGAGAGAAAGTGACCTTTCTATTCAAGTCGATTTCGCTTGAATTGATCCAAATAGAAAAATTACTTCCCGATTTTA
>DAIQOU010000040.1:15699-17306 GCA_036787725.1 Bacteroidales bacterium | reverse complement strand
CAATAAACCTATGGGAAGTGTGAGATTAATGTAAAATAAAAAATCAATTATTTAATATATAAACCTAAAAAACTCATGCTACGAAACACATCCTTCTCTTATCGCCAAGCCAAGCAATCGCCCTGCTTACAATGCGATTCCGCTTGTTGCTGCCAATTATTGATCTTGGAAAGATACCCGCTCGTTACTTTAAGCGATGTAGACAAAACGGATTTCTATCTCAATTTCAGTGATATTGAGATTGTTCTCGACCGCGGAGAACTAACCGTTTATTACTCCAAGCCCTGTCGCTTCTTTGATACGATAAACCGAACTTGCACCATCCACAATCAACCGGAACAACCGGCCATCTGCGTACATTATAATCCTTATTCTTGCTTCTACAAAAAACTGTATGAAGACAAAGAACAAATACGACACGGATACATTTGGTTAAATCGTGCCCGACTGGATCGGTTATGCGAACACATGGAGTTTGACGAACATCGAACCATCACAAAAGCACCCGACCCGGGAGAAATAATCAAGGAATTCAACGCCTCTTTTCCTTACGAAAGAGATCACCCGACACCACCGGCTTCTCCCAAAGCCGGAGAATCCTCTTCTAACGCATCCTCCTGTCGAAACTGTTCGGCTTTGTGTTGCAAATCCTTGTTATTCTATACCAATCAACCTTTCGATGAAGGAAACCTGGATTATTGCACTTACTCCTTGGGATTCCCGGGGGTGGAATACTTGGTAGCCGACCACCGTTGGGCCATACTGGTAGATGCACGATGCAACTACCTGGATGCAAACGACCGGTGTACGGTGACCGAAAAAGAAGAACGGCCTTTACGCTGTCGCTACCTTAATCCCTTGCAATGTGATATAAAACGGGATATTAAGTATCCGAATCAATTAAGAGTCGATTACGAAAATTTCCCACAAGTGAAACAAAGCGTTCAAACCGATGAAGACGGAAAGATCACTTCCATGAAAATGAGGAGTTAAGAATTAGGAGCTAGGAATAAAAAAGCAATAGAAGGTTTTAAACAAATGATTGATAACGACTTTTCGCATTATAGGAAAGAAAAATTAGAAATGGAAAAAGCAATACTATATTTCAGACAACTGCTCGGCACCGTCTTTTCGTATTACATGGACGAAAAAAAGGAGAAACGGGAAATAAGAAAGGAACAACCCATTTCTCATTCCTCATTCCTCATTCCTCATTTAACCGTTTTTTTGCCGGAAGGCCAAACCCTCTCTTTCGAAGAAGAAATAATTGTGTTACTGGCACTCATGCCCTATATCAGCCCCGAAACGTTGGATTTGTTTTTCCTGCATAACAAAGACTTGGATCGTCCGTATACCGAATTCGGCGGCCGGCAAGGCATTTCTCACGGAGGATTCATCCCGACCGGTCAAACCGCTCTATTTTTATTAACTCAACTATCCGATCCGAAAAATACTATTATTTCTCACTCCTCATTTCTCACTCCTCATTTCTCATTTCTCATTTCTCATTTCTTCTCGAAGGAACATTGGTTTTATAAAAGCAATCTTCTCCGGTTGGAAGGGCAAGGAGAAGGAGAGCCCTTTTTGAGCGGGAGACTGATCCTTTC
>DAIQOU010000040.1:0-15599 GCA_036787725.1 Bacteroidales bacterium | reverse complement strand
GGTTGGAAGGGCAAGGAGAAGGAGAGCCCTTTTTGAGCGGGAGACTGATCCTTTCCGAAGATTTTTTATCTACCTTATACGGACAAAAATACGAACCCGAATACAACTCTCACTTTCCGGCGAAACGAATTACCACTCCGTTGGAATGGGAAGATCTGGTATTGCCTTACCGGTTGCGGGAAGAACTCGACGACATCGTTTGCTGGATAAGAAACCAAACCGTCATCCGGGAAAAATGGCAGTTGAACAAGATTATCAAACCGGGTTATCGATGTTTATTCTATGGCCCCCCGGGAACGGGAAAAACCTTAACGGCTACCTTATTGGGCAAACAAAACCAATTGGACGTTTACCGGGTAGACCTCTCCATGATCGTATCCAAGTACATCGGAGAAACCGAAAAAAACCTGGCCAAGGTTTTCGATAAAGCCGAACACCGGAATTGGATCCTGTTCTTTGATGAGGCGGATGCTCTTTTCGGACAACGCACCGAAACTCAATCTTCCAACGATCGTCATGCCAATCAAGAAGTAGCCTACTTGTTACAACGGATAGAAGATTTCCCCGGAATCGTTATCCTGGCTTCCAACCTGAAGGATAATATCGATACGGCTTTTTTCCGCCGATTTCAATCCGCTTTGTATTTCCCCATGCCGGACGAACGATTACGATATCAACTGTGGGAAAACATGATTCCGTCCGATTGGCTGACTGACCATAAAGAAGAACTGCTTCAACAAGCATCCAAGTTTGAATTATCGGGAGGAAGCATAGTAAACATAATACAGCAATGCGCCATTAAACTCTACGAACAGCCGTCTGCCAAACTGACTATCGAACTGCTGACGGCTGCAATTCGAAAAGAATTATATAAAGAAGGTAAAATTGTAAGCAATTCACCATGAAAACGATAAAAATTCTCTTGACGATTTGTTTTCTTCTTTCTTTGTCCTCACTGTGGGGACAAAAAGGATTCGATGAAGAAGATGTACTCTATCCGATTTACTATAAAGAAACGAAGTATGCATTGGAACATGTGGAAGAACTGCCCCGTGACACGGTTTATATCCGGGATACATTGGTTGTTTCGGACATCGATGCCTTCTTGAAACCCTACGGATGCGATCTGAAAGAGTTTGTGGAAAGATATGGAGCCTTAAAATCCATGATGGATTCTTTGAATAATCTGTCGGCCGACCGACTATATTACAATTTCTTTTTACCTCAAGATTCAGCCCGATATTTATCCAACCGCTTTTTCATTAAAGAATTTGAAGTATCGGGAAACCGTTTTACCGAGTCCGTGAATCGTACAAAAGATTGGGAACAATTAACCGATGTAAGTTCCATCCGAAAGGAGTTGTTGTTCCGCTTCGGAGACAGTATCATGCCTACTCATATATTCTTAAAAAATAAATTAATGGTCCGGAAAGCGCTTTCTCACATGTTTACCTTCATAAATCAAAACCCGGACATTACCGGTATCAACCTCTTCTTTCCCAACTACACTTTTAAGGAAAAAAGAGACATGACGCAATTTGTAAAATCCGTACGTATCTTAATGGATGCTTCCCGGGATTTCAAACCGGAGAAAATCCGGTTGAATGTAACATTCGTTTCTCAAGGGAAAATAGACGAAAACTTTCGCTATTGCCTGATGCAGGAAGCCGGAGAAGTTTTATTTCTGGAGAATAGCGACTTGGTGGACCGGTATTATATCAAGGGAAATCGCATGACTGAGGAAAAACTGAAAGAAATCAGCTTTTTCCCTCAATTGAAGTCTCACTTCTACATCGCACGCTATTACCGGGGAGACCTGGATATTCGGAATCAAAACCTGACGGAATTTTCGGAAAGTACCATAGCTCCCGTAATCGAAGCCGATTATTTGGAAAACAAATGGGAAACGTATGTACTCGTGCTTATTATATTACTATTGATTATCCTCGGTTTGGCAATTCTATACTATACCTATGTCCCCTTTTCCTCCCTAATCAATGAAAATATTGAAAGTGTTTTATTGATTGCCATCGTAGTGATATTGGAAATAATAGCCATCATAGTCAGTATTTTCCGGAATATGTGTTATTCGGATGCCTTTGCTTTTATGCATAAGAATCCCGTAGTGATCTTTACTTTACCGTTAATCATGATCCTGATTGTTCCTTTCCTGAACGGAATGGTAAAAAAAAGACGGATTCCGTGAGGGGGTTAGATTAAACATCATCAAGAAATAATAATTATCTCCATACACTCATTATTATTGTATCAAAACAAAGAATAACACGAACATTAATTATTAAAATAAACGATAGTTCGCTCTCTCATTTTCAAAGGAACAGTATTTTTATATTCTATGATTCTAATCCAATTGTCATTACTATCCAATTCATACTCATATAAGAAAACATTTTTCTTATTATTTTCAATTATGGTATAAGATTCTATCCAACCCTGTGGTGTATATTTATATTCCGTCTTATTATTTCCTTCTTGAATAGATTTAGAAATAAGACGTCCATCTTCATATACATAAGCAGATTCAGATGATAAATTTCCATCACTTGAATAAATGTTGCTTTCAACCAATTTATCTTTATCACCATAAGTATAAATAATATAATAATCGGGACTCTCCATTTTAATCAATCGGCCTTTTTCATCATAAAATTTTTCTTCTATCAATTCAAATCCATCAGAATATCTAAGAATAAATAAGGTTTGATTATTCAATTGATCGTAACCGTAAATCTCTATTTTATCCGGATCTTTATTACTGCAACTATTTTCTTTCTTTATAAGATTTCCATTCCTATAAGTATAAAAAGTTTCACATTCAACGATCCCTTCCCAATTTACCTCTTTATGTTCTATTAATTTATCATCCGAAGAATAATCGAAAAGCTCTTTATTCAGGAACTCTCCATTACGATACGTATGAATGGATGTTAGTAAATCATTATTGTACTCATATAGAGAGTAAACATAAATGTGAGCATCGGAAAGAATAAATTGAAGATTCTTTTTGACGATTTTATTATTTCTGTCATAACTATAAGTTATGGTTTGAAAAGGGTAATTAACATTCTGATAAATTATCTTTTTTCTCATGTCTCCGGATGGGGAGTATTCGTATTTAAAATTAGTTTTCCGACTTTTATCAATTTCAAACCACCCTTCCTTATCCGAAGCACTTGCAGCATTACACAGATCGCTTTTAATTACCTGTTTATTGCGCTCTTTTGCCCAAAAAGTAAATTCGGTTACACTTTTTATATTACCCCGAAGCCCTAACGTCTTATATAAAATCGTATCGATTTGAGCCCACCCGGTAATCGGAATAAAAAAAATTAAAATTATCAGTATTGTGTTTTTCATCTTTTATCAGTTTAAGATCAAATGCAAATTAAATGCTTTTAAATCAAAAAACAAACCGAAAACAAGCTGTTATTCATATTCTTTACGATTCGGCAGACCTTTATTTTATGAAAAAAAAACAGAAAACGGATTGAAACAATTGCCAAAGCAAACCCGAAAATTCTTATCAAATATCCGACAGTCTTTTTGCTATCGATTTCCATTCCCGACCTTTTCTTTATCATAATAAAACTCATAACCACCGCTTCCTGCCAAAAGAAAAAATCAACCCGAATACGGAAGGGGAAGAGTTCCCCTGCATGCGGGGGAGGCATTCCCCTCTATGCAGGGGAAAAGCAAAACCGCATGCGGTTTGTCGGAAGCACCGTATACGGTTTGTCGGAAGCACCGCATGCGGTTTTGTTTCTCCCCTCTATTCATAAGATCAATAAGGAAGGAAGACGGTACCGGTCAACCGGTCCACATTACAAAAGAAAGTATCGACACGATCTGAAATGTATAATTATCAGGGCTTACGATAAAAATCTTTTAACGAATGAGTATAAAAACAATAGTCGATAGGATACTTTTGTTGGAAGATCGCCGGTTCTTTCGCTCCAAGCGGAACTAACATAAGATCTGATTTATTATTGATTCGCAATCTGTCCGGAGAATCCACATTTTCTCTGTTATCAAAAGGAAAATTAAAGTAATACAAATAAGGGTATATCCACGAAATATAGGTTGTTTTTGCCTCTTCTTCCGATGTTAACATCTCAATTTCTTTCCCGTCTGTAATTGCTTGTTGTAATTCGACGGCATTTAACGGAACATGATTGAATAATGTTATCATATCAAACTGAGGATCTATCATTACCCATTTATCCTGTTCCGGCAGGAATACTTCCATTAGGACATGACCGGCTCCGGAAACCCGGGTTTCCACATCTTTAGCCTTTAAAGAAAGAGTACGCGATTTCAGGCCAATAGCGTTTAAACAAGCTGTGGTAACAATTCCATACTCCACACATCTGAAACGTTGTCCTTTTTTTACTTCCTCCAGAATATAAAGAGCATCTCTTTTTTCCGGTTCATTCCATCCGTCATGTTCCCATAAACCATGGACCCACGTGGCGATAATTCTTGCCTTATCTAAGTCTGTCTTTCCTAATGCAGCTAAACTGTCAATAGGATACTCGGCGCGCAGTTTCTGAAAATAGGGGGAATTTATATTCTCTTCATACCTGAAATGAAGATCGTTATTTTGACCGGAGAGATCAAATTGTAAGACTTCCCGTTCCAATCCATTCCTCACCACAATAACTACCGGAGGAAAATCTTCTTTTATAAGATTCACTTGAAAAGTGGTGTTAATCGGTATTTTTCGTTCCAATGTGTCCATATCCGTATATAGACCAAATACAAAATCAGTATGGTTTACATTCAACCGGACGGTATCATTTCCCGATAAATTGTCGGCAGGCATTTCTTCGTCGAAAACTTGATCTCCAAGCCGGAGGGTAATCTTTTCTGACGAATATTTTACAACAGGAACTTGTTCTTGTGTCGATCGGCCCTTACAGGACACAAGCATAATTATAATTACTAACAGGGGAATAAATGTTTTCATAATTCTATTATTAAATTATTACATACTAATCGGAAAATATACCGCCATTGGGTTAATGTTATTAAGTTAAATAAAAAAGGCACACCTATTGCAGATTACCGATAGCAACACGGTATCCGGCAGTCTCCAAGTCTCTTCGAGGGACTCCCTTATATTTAACCGCCGGTGAAGCAAGGCGTAACCGGCAGAATTGCAGAGGGAACATCTTTCTCGGCCCGCAAGTTTCACTTACGCTGCATATGCGGTTAAACATGATTTCGTCCCCCCGGGGACTTATCTCCGGCCTTAAGTCGGCAACATCGGCTGATCGGCTGAGCCGCCTCCGGTTGTCGATGCTCTTCCCGGCTTAACTTAATGACATTGACCATCGGGTTACAAAAATAAAAAAGACCGGAGAATATATTCTTTCCTCTCTTTATTATTTTCTTTATCAAACAATCGGACCGAATTATTGCGGGATAACCGTCTCCGGTTGATCGACCGTTTCAGACTTTCCATCACGACTTATAATAAAATATCCTTGATTTATCTCGATCGAATCGTTTTCCACAAGAATTACCGTTTCTCCTTTTCGGTCAATAACACCCCATTGATTTGCTTTTTTAACTTTAGCATACGCTGAATTGGTCTCCTTGCGGTCAAATAGAGTTACACTATCGTATTCCGGTACAATTACGATCTTGCCTTTCTCATCTTTATAGCCGAACAATCCCGATTCGTCCTTGTAAGGAATCAGAATATCTTTTCCGGGCGGAACACCGGCTGCTCCGGCAAATGCATCATTCACAATTGCTAAACCAATAAAATATCCGAAACCCTTTTCCTGCCCATTGAAAAATAAATCATTCTTCCAATTCTTTCCTATATTAATTTTTACGCTTCCAATAACAGTAAATATAACGGCAGGTATAAATTTTTTATTAATTGTTACTTGAAAATAGTGCTTTTCCGGCCGGTATTTCCCTTTAAATTCGGTTATATATTGAAATCCTTCGTCCGTCAATCCATAAATCCGGAGTAATTGGTCACTTTGCATCTCCATTTTATAATATCGTATACTATCGCTCCACTTCTTATGATTATAATTTCCGCTATAAGAAAAGGCATCAATTATACGATTATCTATATTCTCATATATCCCGTTAATATCTTTATACGATTCAATCGGTGCGAAATCATACTTAACCATCGGTTTAATCAAAGAACAAGACGGTATTATGAATAACAGGAAGCAGAAGCATATCGGATAAACAGCTTTCATATATTGAATAAGTTATATTGATAGTTTGACGTCTAAAATGATTCCGGAAAATTTTCCCCGGTTTTATTTTTCAGGTACAATACAGGATCTGCCGGAGGCAATGCTTTATCCCATTTCCTCACGTTTCCTCCACCCATCACAAGAAACAGTTGGACATCCGTCTCTTCCTTATTTATCAACAACTGATTATCAGCCGTCTTTCCGATCCGGACTTTCTCCTTCCCGACGATAGTGAATAAAATAACAGGCAAAACATAATTATATACCGATGTCTCAAAATAGTGTTTCTCTTCATTAAATTTCCCCTTGAATTGCTTTATCAATCGAAAACCGTCGGAGGTAAATCCGTATAAACTCAACCGGTTCCCATCTTCCGTTTCAAATTTATAGATATTTATGCTATCACCGGGATAACCGCCGTTCCACCCTCCTATCCGCAGTACTCCCGCAACAAAAGAGGCGCTGTCTGCATATATTCCATTGATATTCTTATAGGACTCCATTTTACCGAAATCATGTTTCAGGTAGGAGGTGGTTGTGCAGGAACCGAAACCCATTATAAAGGTTATGACTACAAAAGTAAAAAAAGAGATTTTTCTCATAGCGTTATTTTTCAGTACCGATATTTATATAAAACTTTATGGTCCGATAATCTTCTTTCCAAGTATAAAAATGCAACCTGCTTCTTTCCGGTGTAATCCTTAGATTTTCGCCGGGACCCACCCGTCAATCAGGCACATCTTGTACAGAAGTTTTGTTCCTGCGCCTAATATATGGATAAATTTTTCAACCACAAAGAGCACATAAATAAATATTTAATCCCGGTCGCCGTTCGTAAAGCGAGGTGCTGATTGTTGTACTATCCCCTTAATCGGATAATTTATTTTGAAAGTTCATAAATATTTACGAACTTTATCATTGACCAAAAGTCAGTTTACGACAACCCCGTGATCTTTCTTTTTGGTGTGTTCGAAATAATCATTTTTTCACGATACGAGGATAATAATACAAACGACAGGTAAATATGTTAAAAGGAATGAAAATGAAATTTTTTAGATTAATTATTATGGGAGTCACATTGTTTGTTATTCCGGGATACTCAACCATGCAGCCGTTTCCAACAGCAATATCCGAAATAAAAAACGATTTACCCGAGATAATTTATTATGAAGCCGATCTTGCACCCTTTCCGCCAAAAGTAAGGGAATGGATTATGAACAAGGCTTTTACAAAAGAGAAAATGGAGAAACCCTCTATGATAAACTCTAAGTTAAAAGTTTGGTGGAGCGATGATAATAATTCGGTCCTCGCCGAAGCATCTTATATCATAGCCAAAGGATATAAGGGGGCAGGAACTCTTAAAACATGGGGACCGTCTCGTTATTCCGGCTCTCCCGCTATATTTAACCAATACGGTAAATATGCAAAGTATCATACGTTAAAGTTTAAATGGGAGCTGCAACAAGAAGCTGCACAACTTGTACAAAACGATCCGATGTATGCAGAAATCATAGCATTCTCGAAACAACTTTGCGATGAAATTGAATATGACTGGACAAATTTCAGCGGATATAGAGGTTCCGTAAAACGTACTCCAAACAAAAAATACTTTGTTTGTGAGGGATATGCAAATGAAGTCATGGACAAAATAGTGGAGTTGAGTTGCGTTCAATCCGTCCAAAAGTGGAGTTCTTCCGGCCATGCATGGAACATTGTAAAACTGATTGACGGAAGAACATTATATCTTGATTTAACCTGGTTCGATAACGAGCATATTGACGAAAAAACCGGAAAAATATACCAAACGGACGATTATGATTGGGCCAATATAACTTTCGACGAAGACCTCTTTCTTCATTCGAATGTAGGATACGGCAGTCAACGATTTGAGCATAAGGAAGGTAAACAAGTCAACGAATTAATCAAAGGAAACCTTATTCCGGAAGAGGACAGCGAATAAAGGCTTGATTATTTCTTTCTGATACACAAACAACATAACGAAAATAAAAAGTTCAATCCTTTTTAGGAAAGTAAAAAGAAAAAAACGTAAGGACCCGCATCTGTTTTAGAATTAAAAAAGACGGTATTTTAGTCTTACAACATTACTTTTTGCCGTAAAACGAGGGATACTGTCAATATATGAAGCAACAAACCGGCAAGAAACATCCGAACAATTCCAACCCAAGAAGGTTTCTATGCTATCTTCTGTGCTATAAACAAATTGAATATCATAGTTTCCGGGTATTAGAAAATTATTCCCATATAGTCCCCGGGGTGTCCAAAATTTATTCAAACGGGTTGAAACATGCGTATCCAAACCCAATAATGTATCTGCCGGGAAAGTATCCATTCTTAACTGGTAATTTTTAAGAGGATCAAAACTTTCATTGGGATTTAATAAGACCAAGTCTTCCTTTAATAACGGATTGGGATTGACATCTATAAATCTATTGAATTCCAATCCGGGATTAAGAATTACAAAATCGCAATAAGGAAGACGTATTTTATCAGACGAGCCATCCAAACAACCCGGTAAATAAATTCTTTTGCCGGTTCTGTTTATCAATACGACATCAAGTTGCGGACTTTCTCCTATGCGATAATATGTTTTTTGAGGTATAAGTATTGCCACAATGCCTGTATCAATTTCTATAAGTGTCTGGATATCATCATATACATACTCTTCCTCTCCGCTTATCCTTGCTTTATATTCATAAAACATCTTTAATCCCAAAAGAATTACCAAAGCCATTATCACATATACTATTTTAACTTTCATAAGCCGAAGATTTTTGGGAAGATATAAAAAATAAGTGTAATACATCTGCAAAACCGGCCGAAATGGGATTTCCGGGGTGATCCCTCTATACTGACCCGGTACGTACATGAAGAAACTTTAAAACAAAAAGCAGCCACATCTTTCGACATAACTGCTTACATTAAAGCGGAGAGGAAGAGATTCGAACTCTCGATACCCTTTAGGGGTATACACGCTTTCCAGGCGTGCCTCTTCAACCACTCGAGCACCTCTCCAAGGTTGATTTCGTTTTGAGCGTGCAATATTACGACATTTTCGGTAATTTAGCAAATAAAACGGAAAAGAATGAAAATTTATTTAAGTGAGCCCTCCTTTTCTTAATAAACTGCAAGTTCTTTTTTCTCATCTCTTTTTGATATAACTTTGTAAGTTTAATTATTATCTCATTCAATCGATATGGATTTTAAGCTTATTTCGGATTACAAACCTACCGGAGATCAACCGGATGCTATCGATTCACTGGTGGCCGGAATTCAACAGCAACTCCCGGCACAAACATTGCTCGGTGTGACGGGATCCGGAAAAACATTCACGGTAGCTAACGTGATTCAAGAGGTAAAGAAACCTACCTTGGTGTTAAGTCACAACAAAACGCTGGCAGCCCAGTTATATTCGGAATTCAAAAGCTTTTTTCCGGACAATGCAGTGGAATATTTCGTCTCTTATTACGATTATTATCAACCGGAAGCTTATCTTCCCACCACCAATACGTATATTGAAAAGGATCTCTCCATCAACGACGAACTGGAACGGTTGCGTTTGTCTGCAACCTCCGCTTTACTTTCGGGAAGGAGAGACATCATAGTAGTATCTTCCGTATCCTGCCTTTACGGAATCGGAAACCCGGATGATTTCAAACAAAATATGATCGAGATCCGGGTAGGACAAACTTTTTCTCGTAATGCCTTCTTAAGAAGGTTAGTAGAAAGCCTGTACTCCAGGAATCAGATCGAGTTCAATCGGGGTAATTTCCGAGTTAAAGGTGATACCGTAGATATTTTTCTTGCTTATGTAGACTTTGCATTACGGGTTGTATTTTGGGGAGACGAAATCGAAGAGATCGTTTCCATCGATCCCACTACAGGTCATACATTGAATCGGTTTGAAGAATATCATATTTACCCGGCCAATTTATTTGTCACCACCAAAGAACGTATCAATAACGCCGTTGGAGAAATTGACGTGGATTTGGGCAAGCAAGTAGAATTCTTTCATGCCGAAGGACGTGAGTTGGAAGCCAAACGCATCTACGAGCGGGTAACTTACGATCTGGAAATGATTCGGGAATTGGGATATTGTTCGGGAATCGAGAACTATTCCCGTTATTTCGACGGACGCCTTCCGGGAAGTCGGCCTTTCTGTTTGTTGGATTATTTTCCCGATGATTTTCTGACAGTGATCGATGAAAGCCATGTGACGGTCCCGCAAATACGAGCCATGTTCGGAGGAGATCGTTCCCGCAAGCTGAATTTGGTAGAATACGGCTTTCGCCTTCCGGCCGCTGTCGATAACCGACCACTCACCTTGGAAGAGTTTGAATCTTTAACACCTCAAACAGTATACGTAAGCGCCACGCCGGCCGAATATGAATTGGTAAAAAGCGAAGGGGTCATTATAGAACAAGTGGTCCGGCCTACCGGACTGTTGGATCCTCCGATTGAAGTTCGTCCCAGCCTGAACCAGATTGATGATCTGATGGAAGAAATCCGCTTATGTATTGAAAAAGGAGAACGTATATTGGTAACGACGCTTACCAAACGAATGGCAGAAGAATTGTCCTCCTATCTGACCAAATTAAATATCAGTTGCGCTTATATTCACTCCGACGTAGACACATTGGAACGAATAGAAATTATGGAAAAGTTACGGGAAGGACATTTTGATGTGCTGGTCGGCGTAAACTTACTGAGAGAAGGATTGGATCTCCCGGAAGTTTCACTGGTCGCCGTATTGGATGCCGATAAAGAAGGATTCTTGCGATCGCATCGTTCACTGACCCAAACCGCCGGACGGGCAGCCCGGAACATCAACGGGAAAGTTATTTTTTATGCAGATAAGATAACAGACAGCATGCAAAAAACGATTACCGAAACGGAAAGGCGAAGAGCCAAACAGCTGGCATACAATGAAGAGCATGGAATTACACCCCAACAGATCAAAAAAGCAACCCGGTCTTCTCTCACGGGAAAAACGACGACTTATGCCTATGAAGAACCGGATTCATTGGCCAATGTGGCTGACCCCGTTACGGAATATTTATCGGTGGAACAATTGACTAAATTAATAGAAAAGACAAAGAAAGCCATGAAAACAGCGGCCAAAAACATGGAATTCCTCGAAGCAGCCCAATATAGAGACGAGTTAATTAAATTGGAAAAACTAGTAAAGAATAAAGAAAATAAGACTGATTGATGAAAACCGACATTGAGATTGCAAGAAGTATAAAGCTTGCCGGAATTGAAGAGATCGCACAAAAGATCGATATTCCCGGAGATAAACTTTCATGTTATGGCAAATACATGGCAAAAGTCCCGCTTGAATTAATCGATCAAGAGAAAATTAAAGAGAGTAATCTTATTTTGGTGACGGCTATCACCCCTACCAAAGCCGGTATCGGAAAAACAACGGTATCTATAGGATTAGCCTTGGGCTTGAACAGGATTGGCAAAAAAGCGGCCGTTGCTTTGCGTGAACCTTCGCTCGGCCCGTGTTTCGGCATGAAGGGTGGAGCTGCCGGAGGCGGATATGCCCAAGTACTACCCATGGAAAACATCAACTTGCATTTCACGGGAGACTTTCATGCCATCACCACCGCCCATAACATGATCTCCGCCTTACTGGATAATTATCTATTTCAAAATCAAGACAATCCGGAAACAAGGCTGAAAGAAGTCGTATGGAAACGGGTCATGGATATCAGCGATCGCGGATTAAGAAAGATTGTAACCGGACTGCGGACCGGCGCTTTCTCTAACGGAATCCCGGCCGAATCGGGATTCGATATTACGCCGGCTTCCGAAATCATGGCGATCTTATGCCTGGCATCCGGTTTGGACGACTTAAAACGGCGTATCGGAAATATCCTGTTGGGAATCAAACCGGACGGAACCGCTTTCACCGTAGCGGATATGGGAATGGCCGGAGCCATTACAGTCTTGTTGAAAGAGGCTCTCGACCCGAATTTGGTACAAACAACCGAACAGACTCCGGCCTTTGTACACGGAGGTCCGTTTGCCAACATTGCTCACGGATGCAATTCCATATCGGCTACCCAACTGGCCTTGTCTTTTGCCGATTATGTAGTCACGGAAGCCGGATTCGGAGCTGATTTGGGAGCTGAAAAATTCTTTAATATCAAATGCAGAAAAGCGGGATTACAACCCAAACTGACCGTTATTGTCGTTACGACACAAGCCTTGAAAATGCATGGCGGAGTTCCCTTAAAAGACATAAAACTTCCCGATCCGGAAGGATTAAAAAGAGGTTTTGCCAACTTAGACAAACATATTGCTAACTTGAAAAGCTTCGGACAACAGGTAGCGGTTGCTTTTAATCAATTTCCGGACGACACTCCGGAAGAGATCGAACTGTTGCAACAGCATTGCAACAAACTGAAAGTAGGATTTGCCGTTCATACCGGTTTTACGGAAGGAGGGAAAGGAGCCGAAGTATTGGCCCGATTGGTAGCCGACACCATTGAACAAAATCCTTCCGGAACTTTATCTTATACCTACGAGGATAGCGACCCGATAAAAACAAAAATTACCAAGATCGCTACCCGCATCTATGGAGCAACATCGGTAACATTTACCAACCAAGCAGAAAAGATGTTGCGCCTCATTGCTCAAATGAATATAGAACACTTTCCCGTTTGTATCGCCAAAACACAGTATTCTTTCTCGGGAGATCCCTCCGCTTATGGAGTTACAAGTGATTTTAATCTGGAAATAAACGATATTGTTATTAATAACGGCGCCGAATTCATTGTAGCCGTAGTAGGAGAAATCATGAGAATGCCGGGACTTCCTAAAGTGCCTCAAGCATTACATATAGATATTGTGAACGGTTTTATAGAAGGGTTGAGTTGACAATATAATATTATCCTTTGTTAATGTTTATATTCAGGTAATAATGAGGGAAACGGGTAATAAGGAATTTTGCTTTATCAACACACCGAGGAAATGGTTCTCATGCCGGCAGTAAATAGGTAATATATTAAATTCGAATCCTCTGACTTAAAATGAACAAAAAAAAACCGGGCTGCCCGGAGAAATCAAGGCAGCCCGATATAATTATTCTCTTCTGTTTTTTACTTTATCAAACGAGCTTCCACTCCTTCAAACGTAATCTTTACGGGATTGATAAATCCGTTTTCATCAAAAGTCATCTTGTCGATGCACGTGGCCCGGTGGTTATGATGTGTTTCTTCCAACGGACGACGGTGATATACGATATAATAATCCTCCGATCCGGGAACATGCATTATGGAATGATGTCCGGCACCCGTAGCCACATTCGGATCTTGTTCCAAGATTTTTCCGATCCGGTTGAAAGGACCGAACGGTGAATCGGCAATCGCATAAGCAACACAATAATCGGGACCGCCCCATCCGCCTTCACTCCACATAAAATAATATTTTCCGTTTCGTTTTAGCATAAAAGGTCCTTCCGTATACTTCTCCGGAGTTACTTCCTTATAATAAATGCTGTCGCCTTCAATGGGAAGTAATCCGGTAAAATCATCATTCAACTTGACCATATTACAATGTCCCCATCCGCCGTAATACATATAATAAGTATTGTCGTCATCTTTGAACACAAACTGATCGATCGGCTGCGCTCCATTTACATTTTCAGAGATTAACGGTTCCCCGATCAAATCTTTATAAGGGCCTTCCGGACGATCGCTCACAGCTACTCCGATACCGCCGACCTCTCCGGGTTTAACATCATTGGCTCCGAAAAAGAAATAATATTTATCGTTTTTACTGATTACAGACGGAGCCCACATAGCACGTTTGGCCCATTTCACTTCCGAATTATCCAATATGGAAGGATGTTTTGTCCAGTTTACCAAGTCTTTGGAAGAAAAGCAATCAAAAAAAGTTTGTTTTTCGTAATCATCACTCCACGTCGGAAAAATCCAATACGTATCTCCGTAAATGATACCTTCCGGATCCGCATACCATCCTTCAACTATGGGATTACCGCTCATTTCCGGCTTTTTCTCGGAACAGGATATCAACAAGACGACTGTAATAAATAGTAAAAAAAGTTTCTTCATAAGTTATTTAATTTACAAATTGTGTTTTCCTTCGTAAGATACTTAAAAACAGCGAAATGATTTCGATTTCTTCAAACACTCCAACACCGGGAACAAAGATACAATTGTAAATGAAATTCCGATCCTTTTCTTTATCAAAAAGACGTGTTGTTGACTTTTCCGGAATACATTTATCCGGAATAAGAATTCTTCTTATAATAAATCCCGATTGGTCAAACCGGATCCATCCGGATGACCTCACTGAAAAGTACTTACTCGAACTTCAGTTTTTTCATCTTCTGAAAACGATTCCGGCTGAGGAACGTTCTGATTATCACATATGCAGTAACATAAGAATGCAGGATAAATCAGGCGAATATGAACGATACGACACCGCATATTCTACATGAGCAATTGTTCCTCCGGTAATTTATGGATATCTCTTTGTCTTTATAATTATTCGTATGGAGAAGTATTGCCCGAAGGCGCAAACGGAATAATAGTAAATTCATCCACAGGAGAGATTATCAAAGCAAATAAACAAAAATGCAGCCTGCTTATTTCTATCAGAGAAAAAGAGATACTGCAACTGATTGATAAGGGTAAAATGAGTAAAGAAATTGTAAATTTATTATCTATCAGCAAAAATACGGTTGACAGACACCGCCAGAATATATTAGGAAAACTGCGAGTAAAAAATTCAGTCGAAGCCTGTCGCGTTGCCAAACTGATGAATCTACTTTAATCACCTTCCCGGTATTCTCCTAAAAAAACATTGTAAAGGTAGAAATGTTTTCATATAGATTGTCTCCCTTTAAAGAAATGTATCCTTTCATCCCATACACAAAAAAGGTGCCCTTACGAGCACCTTTTCCGGATTTTACAATACAAAAAAATATAGGGATACGGTTATTTTTTAATAAAATAATCTATTAAACACTTTTTTTGTAAGTTATAATTCCCTTATCCGCAATCATCTTTTCTTTTCACCTTTTTGACTGTCGGATTCAAAACGTCCGTGAGAATCTCTCTTTTCATGTTCGGCGTTGCTTCCTCTGCCTGAAGATTTTCCATGACTCGATGCTTCAAAGCGTCCGTTTGAATCCCGTTGTGTATGTTGAGCTTGTTGGCTCCTTTTCGATTCGTTTGCTTTCATAATCTTTTCTTTGAATTTTAATAATTAATAACTAATTTTCGGGCCCTTATTTTTGAAAGCAATCATTTCTTGTTTGGAGATATTGCCCCTCTGTTATTTGAGTTTATTCCGATA
>DAIQOU010000039.1:0-17364 GCA_036787725.1 Bacteroidales bacterium | reverse complement strand
ATAGAACGGAAGAGCCCATACCTTTAACTCATAGTGCATTTAATAAAGACCGCATTAAGTTATGCATGTCTTTTTTAGTGCTCTTTTTCATCCTTCGGATGGGCACAAAAGCCATACCGTGGGTTGTACTTTATGATAATACAGTTATGGAATTTGCAAAGGTCATTAAAAGTTGTAAACCGACCAATCACTAAAAATGGTTAAAAATACCCCTTCTTCTACCTATTTTCAGGGAGGTAAAGTATAATCGGAATATTCTCGTTCGATAAGGAATTCAAGTTAATAGTGCTTTTTTAAGGATGACTTTTTTCAAATTCTGCTATGATAATGTTTTTTATTTGGTAGATCTCTTCCTGTAAGAGTGTACTTTTCCGATGACCGAAGTAAAGCGTATTCTTCATTTCCGAATATCCTTTCCACAAACATACAATATCTCCTTTCTCAATTGCTTCCCGGCAAAGCGAATCGGGCAAGATAGCCAGTCCCGGGCCTTGCGAAAGACATTGGAGAATTGAAAATTTATCGGGTACAATATAATTGGGAGTGAAGTCCGGTTCTTTGTGGAAATTAAGTTTCCAGAAAATATTCAGGTGGGCTCGATCCGATGTGTTATACCATAGTTGGGATTGGAGCCATTGACTGAGTTGTTTCTTATTTTCAATGTTTATTTTGGCGAAGCCGGACAGGTCGGTTCCTTTTCCGGCAACAAGAATGAACCGGGAAGTTCCGAGTGTGTGGTAAACAATGTTGCGAATGGAAACTTCTTTGGTTGTGATAATGGAATCTACAGATCCGTTTTCGAGCAGAGAGAGTAGTTTATCATTATCCTCTAAATGTACGATCAAATTGAAATTTAACCGGGGAATATACGATTCAAGTAATTGACGAAATAATCCGGGATACATCCCTATACTTAATGTAAGACGGTCTTTTCCGCTTTTTTTGCGAAAACTGTTTTCTACTTCTTCCAGTTTTGATAAAGAATTGGATATTCGTTGATACAATAATTTGGCTCTTTCATTGGGCAGCATTTTCCGGGTGCTGCGTTCGAATAAGGGATGTCCGATGTAAGTTTCTAAGGAGCTCAAATGCAGGCTTACCCCGGGTTGCGAGATATTTAACTCTTTGGCCGCATCGCTCATAGTGCCCGTTTCAAAAATAGCCTTAAAGGTTCTGAACCATTCCAAATTACCTCTCATATATTATAATTATTATAGATATGCCAAAATTTTCTTATTTATATTATAAAAAAGAAAGACTTACTTTTGCCCCGCAAATGTAACCCTTATTTAGAATAATTAAAAAAAACAAACAATAATAAAACACCGGATAACTTGAAAACAACTACTCTTGGTCTGCTGCTTCTTTCATTGATGATATCTGTTTCCGGCTATCCGCAGCGTGGGGAAACGATGATCTCGGGACGGATATTATCTGCCGAAAAGGAAATAATAGACTTTGCTACTGTCTATTTGAAGGGGACAAACTACGGTTGTACGACGAACGGGGAAGGCATTTATCATTTGAAGGCGCCTGCCGGTCGCTACGTATTGGTTGTATCGGCTGTCGGTTATCAGACTATGGAGACCCCTGTGCAGTTGTTGATCGGAAGCCGGGTTAAACAGAATGTCGTCATTTCTCCGCAAACCGAAGAGTTGGACGAAGTGGTTGTGTTGGGAGGCGGAGTCGGCCGGGTAAACAAATCGGCATTTAATGCGGTAGCTGTCAATACGGAAAAACTGCATAATACAACGCAGGATATTGCCGGTGTATTGGATCGCATTTCGGGCGTGAAAATAAGGGAAGAAGGAGGGGTTGGGTCTCCGGTGCAAATCAATCTGAACGGATTCACGGGAAAACATGTAAAGATATTTATGGACGGCGTACCAATGGAAGGAGCCGGTTCGTCTTTCCGGATTAATAATATTCCGATAAGCCTGGCAGACCGGATCGAAGTATATAAAGGGGTAGTGCCGATAGAGTTCGGGGCCGATGCCTTAGGTGGAGTAATCAATATCGTAACAAAAAAATCTTCCGATACTTATGTAGATGCATCTTATTCTTTCGGATCATTCAATACGCATAAATCGAATGTGAGTTTCGGATATACAGCCGGGAACGGTTTTACCATACAGTTGAATGCTTACCAAAATTATTCGGATAATGATTATAAGGTAAAAACTCAATATACGGATATTCATACAGGCAGTGTTTCAAAAGAGGAGAAATGGTTCAGACGATTTCATGACCGCTATCATAATGAGGCGGTGCTAGCCCGGGTAGGAGTGGTGAATAAAAAATGGGCCGACCGGATGATGTTTGGATTTACCTACACTCATGAGTATGCTCAGATACAACATGCCAACCTCATGAAAATTGTGTTTGGAGCAAAACTGAGAAAAGCGGAAGGATTAACTCCTTCCCTGAATTATGAAAAAAATAACTTATTGGTAAAAAATCTGGATGTAAATCTTACAGCTCGGTATGATGAAGCGGTAACAAACAATATTGATACGATTTCCCGGGAATACAGTTGGACCGGTGAATACCGGGAAAAAGATACGCAAGGAGAGGGGGTGCCTACTCTTGCTGAATACAAAGGAAAAACAGCTTATGTGGTTACCGGCGTTAAATACAACATAGATAACCGACATTTTATAGCCCTTAATAATGTGTATAATAATTATATTCGCAAAACAACCAACTCGGCTGCCAATGCCGTACAAAATACACCGGCCACCTTTATGAGACGTAAGAATGAAAAGGATGTATTGGGGTTGTCTTATAAATTTGTCCCCACGGAAGAATGGAATGCAATGCTTTTCGGAAAATATTATTACTCGCATGTGCGAGGTCCCGTAAATGTAGCGGTCGGTTCGGAAAGAGAGAATTATGAAGAGCAGGCAAGAAGCACGGAAGCTTGGGGCTATGGTGCCGCTACAGCTTACGGCTTGAGTAAAAGGCTGCGAACTAAGGTTTCCTTTGAAAAGACCTTTCGCCTTCCTACCGATAGAGAGCTGTTTGGGGATGGAGATTATGAGAGCGGAGATGCGGCCATCAAACCCGAAAACAGTCGGAACTTCAATCTGAACTTTTCTTATATGCGTACATTCGATTCTAATCATTCCATGGTGGCGGAGGTAGGATTTAATTATCGTCAAATCCGGGATTATATCATCCGTACCATTGGTACAAAGGGTATTGCCGTAAGCTCCAATCACGGGAAAGTGTTGGGTTTGGGCAGTGATTTTACGTTACGGTATTTTTATAAAGATAAATTGTCGGTAGGAGGTAATTTATCGTATCAGGATATGCGTGATAAAGAACATTATAATTCTATTGGGGCAGAGTCGGTCACTTATAACAATCGTGTGCCTAATCTCCCTTATCTGTTCGGGAATGCCGATGGGGAATATCATTTTTATCAAGTGAGAGGCAAAGAAAATGTATTAACCTTGGGGTACCATTTTCAATATATTCAAAAGTTTTTCAGGTCATGGGAAGGGGAAGGAGCTAAATTGTATATTCCTCGACAAGTCTCTCAAGATGCAAACGTAACTTACTCGCTTAAGAATGGCCGGTATAATGTCTCGCTGGAAGCAAGAAATTTGACCGATGCCTTACTTTATGATAATTACAGCTTACAAAAACCGGGACGGAGCTTTTCTGTAAAGTTCCGTTATTTTTTTTACAAGCAAAATCACTAAGTAAATAAACCAATATAATAAATAATTGAGAATATGAATAATAGGAAGTTTTTTTTAATACTCCTGCTGATAGCAAGTATTTTAGCGTTTCTTTCATCATGCAGCGATGATGATGACGGATCGGGAGGCGAAATTATACAACAAGGGAAAGGTGAGTTTTTTATTGCCGTGAAAGCGGCAAGCGGTACCGAATACGTGATGCAGGCCGAATCGTTGGAAAACCAAGACTTGGATATCAAATCCAATATCATGGAATTGCCTCAAACAGAATATACCTGGATTTTTCGGAAAGCTCTTGCCATCGGACTGGTTTATCAGCAACAATTTGCCGGAATAGGTTACGGATTAAGATTGCAAAACGATCTGTCACTGGAAAAACTGGGAGAATTCAAGATCACTACCCGGTATTCCAATTACGGATTCTTTGAAAATTACCTGTTGACAAGTGTTGCCGGACAGGTATCACCGGACGGAAAAAGAAATGATGGGGCTACGTTTGCTTTTTGGAATATAACGGGAAATACTGTGGAGTTGGATCACACCAAAACGGTATGGACCGAAGATATTACCGGCAACGGACAGCAAATTACTTTTTCAGGGATTGTAGATATGGGAAATGGTGAATTTCTTTCGAGCATGGTGCAATCGGATTTCAATCAGACCGGAACCGGTAACGGTTCCAGTATTGGAGATGTGAAATATCCGGACAGTGTATGGGTCGCTTTATTAGATAAGGAGTTGAATATTAAACGAATTTATCGTGATGATCGTATAAGCTATTCTGCCGGACAATATCGGTCACAGGTATTTCCGCAGATAGGAAAAGCAGATGATGGTATTGTCTATGTATTTTCAAGTGCTTTTAACGAAAAAACGACCCGGCGTTGCGGCGCATTGAGAATCAATAAAGGAGCGACCGATTTTGATAAAGACTATTACTTTGATATCGAAGAACTGACCGGAGGCTACACATTCAGGAGAATGTGGCATCTGACGGATGATAAATTCTTTTTGGAAATCTATAATGAAAAGAATTTTAATACCATAAGTGTAGGACATCAATACGGTATTGTGGATATGAGTGATAAGACATTCAAGTGGGTTACCGGGGTGCCGGACAAAACACTTATTACTTCGGGAGCGGAGACCGGGTCGGTACCCCTGTTTTATGCCGGTAAATTGTATCTGCCCATCACGGAATTCAAGAAGGATGCAGCTGTGTATATTATAGATCCCGAGACAGCTAAAGCAACGAAAGGAATTACGATCAAAGGCGTATCGGAAATCAGATCATTAGGGCATTTAAGCCTGAATTAAAATGTTTAAATAGTTCATATAAAATTAAAACCAATGAGAAAGTTAAATTTCGTAAAGTATGTGGCATTCGCCTTTGCGATGAGTGTTTGTGGAACAGCTTGCAGTGATGATGATCCGACTCCCAACCCGGATCTGACTCCGGACCCGAAGGATGTAAGTTTCATCGTTACTTCCGGTGATCCGGAGAATGACCTGAAAGGGGGTGTCGGTCTTAAGATTTTCAGCGACCTGACTACTCCGAAAAATAATTTGGAAGTGTATGGAGATAACTCCGGGAATACTCTTAAAGTCCCCGATACCTTTACCCAGGTTACATACAACCGTAAAACCGGAACCTTCACCGGTTATATTTATGCCCGTGGAGCTTCGGAAGAAGGCATCGGTTCCATGAAAGCCGGTTTGCGGTCTTATAAAATAGCAGACGGTAAATTGGCAGAAATCGGTCAACCGGTAATCGTAGCTAATTTTGGTAATACCGGTACGTTCGGGACTTATTCGTATGCGGCACAAATCAGTAACCCCTATGCTATGGTTGTTTCGAGGAACGGCGACAATATAACCGGTGATGAAAAAACAATAGAATTGCCCGGCCTTGCAATTGACGGAGTAGTACCTACCGTTTCTAATTTTGTGGATATGGGTGATAATAAACTGGTTATTGTATTGAACTATTCTAATCGCGATTCGGCCGCTGTAGCTTTTGCCGATTATAATTTAAGTATTTCAAGTGTTAAATATGATGGTCGCATTGGGGTTTCGGTTGGAGCAATGCGGAGTGTCCGATATGCTCAAAGCGGTGCTGATGACGAAGGAAATGTGTATATCTTTTCCGGTTCCGGTGTAAATTCAAATCGGGTAGGTGCATTGAGGATTAAAAAAGGCGCTTCCGATTTCGATCCGGATTATCATTTTAATATTTTTGCTAAATCCGATGGTTACCGTTTCCGCAAAGCATTTCATATTAGTGATGATTACTTTCTGCTGGAGTTCTATAATTCCAAAGATGAATACGCCAATATGAGCCCTTCCGGAAAAATGGCTGTTGTAAAAATGAGTGATCAATCGTTGAAATGGGTGACGGGTTTGCCTGATCCCACTACTGTTTCTATCGGATGGGCCGATGGCTATAAAGGAGTAATGTACTTACCGATGGCAGCTCCTACTGAAATGTCGGGCACGGAAGACGGATCCGGGAATGTTATCCCCACTATTTATGCCATTAATGCTGCAACAGGAGTGGCTGCTTCTTTTGCTACGTTCAAGACTACGGAACTGTTGAAAGCGGTTACAATTATTAAATAATTATGGGATAGTAAGCGATTTAACAATTTTGTTTTAGTGTAGATATCCGATTCGGCAGGAGTGCATTTTATTTTGCCTTGAATATAAGCGTGCCGAATCGGATGTTTTTATAGGCGGTTTGCTTAAAAAAATAAGAAACTTTACTTTCTAGATCGAAAACCAAATGAGTGCAGTAGCCAATGATCCGAAAGTTATTATTGAAAAGAGCCTTTTTCTTTTATCCATGCTTTTTAAGAAGAAATAATTGCCGGCAGCTAACAGCAATGTCGCCCCTAACGCAACAAGCCCGATCTTGAAAGAACGGATTTCATCACATAGGATAAACAAAAAGAAAGGCAGAAAACCGTAAAGGGCAAATAAAATTAATGCCGGTTCTTCTTTAATTCTTTTTTGCAGTTTTTTTATCGGTTCCCAAGAAGGGTTAAGTAAAAGAGCTATGGTAAGGGTTACCATGAACGGTATCCATGCCCGGAACCCCAAATCTTCCTTCGAGAATCCGGGAATTGTAACCGCCATGAAAAACAAACTGAATAGCGGACAAAATCCGATGGCCGGGAAAGACCAACGCGGAAAGTTTTTTATCCACCCGATACAGAATAATCCGAACATGCCAATAACAGAAGCGATAAACGAGAACCATAAAATAGCAGACGGAACTTCAAAACCGGAGTTGAAAAATATCCATGTCAATCCGAATAATCCGAAGGGAATGGTTGCCGGTAAGGATATGCGGGATGAAAATGCAGTTTCCATATTTAATAATTTTAAAGTGTGTAATTCTATGGATTTTATTTTAGAACCGGGAAGTTGGCGGACTGCCAATTCCAACGATTTGTCGAAAGAAATCCCGAGGGACATGTTTTGCTCTATCATGCAGCAAAGGTGATCGAGAAAGTCTTCGAAAATCAATCGATTTTCGATCTTGTTGTCTTTGAGATATTGTTCGACTTTTTTGATCTGTAATTCATTTAAGTTCATAACCGATGGGTTTCAGATCGAATAGTTGCACTAACATTAAAATCGACTCTTTTATTTCTTCCAATTTTGATGTTGCATTTTGTACTCCGGATGCCGAAAGACGGTAATATTTTCGTTCCCGGCTTCCAATCCATTCACTTTCCGTTACCAGAACTCCTTCATCCAACAGTTTGTGTAGAGCCGGATATAAAGCCCCTTCGGTAATTACGATTTGATCGGAAGATATCTCTTTTACTTTTTGCATAATTTGATATCCATACATTCTTCCTTCTTCCTTAATCAGTTTGATAATTAATGGTTTAATAGTTCCTTTCAGTATTTCTTGAGAAAACATGACAACTGTCTTTTAAAGTAAATAATATTTCTTTATATACCTAACGATATTATGTATTGGTTTATTATGTTGTTATGGTTCTTTTTGCGTGTATTAACCGGTATCACGGAGAAAGATAATTCCGCTTCCGGATATACCTTGTCCGGGTGTTATGGTAAAACAAATGCCTCTTTTTAATTTAATTATGTCCGGATCTATAAGAATTTAATCCTTTTTTTGCATAAAATTAGTTTTTTAATTGCAAGAAATTATTCGTTCCTATCGATAGAAACGAGCGTTCCACCACGGTAGAACGCTCGTTTCTCCGCGGACAAACGCTCGTTCCATCACGGGGGAACGAGAAGTTTATAACATCGGAAAAAATAAATAACGCTAAGGAAGAGGATAAATACATGCACAGTAAGGAATAACTTTTTTCTGCCGGGTTCCCGGTGACCCGCATTAAAACCGGGAGTTCGAAACCGGAAATGTTAATTTTAATGAGGATCTCCGTTACGAAAATCCGTTTTTTCGGCATAATCGGTTGATAAATGCCGATATAAAAATCCATCCAATAGAAAGTCCGGTATAAAAGTTCCGGATTCTTTTTGTGTTTCATTTTTATTTCGTTGTTTTGCATCATTTTTTATTAAAACCCGGATTAAATTAGTAATAATAAATAAAATGGAAGTTGTTAAATCAATTTCGGAACTGCAATCGCGGTTAGATTCTTTTCGTGCAGAGAATAAGACTATTGGATTCGTTCCTACCATGGGCGCCCTTCATGAAGGACATCTGTCTTTGGTTGCAAAGTGTGTGGAAGACAATGATGTTTGCGTGGTCAGCATATTTGTCAACCCTACCCAGTTTAATAATGAAAATGATTTGTTGAAATATCCGCGTACCGAGCAAGAAGATTGCGAACTGCTTGAGCGTGCAGGATGTAGTGTGGTATTTATGCCGGAGGTGAATGAAATGTATCCGGAACCGGATACCCGGATATTTGAATTTGGAGAATTGGATAAAGTAATGGAGGGACGTTTTCGTCCCGGACATTTTAATGGGGTAGCGCAGATTGTAAGTAAGCTGTTCGATATTATTCAACCGAAGAATGCTTATTTCGGAGAAAAAGATTTTCAGCAATTGGCTATAATCCGTAAAATGACCGAGATATTGCAATCGGATATTAATATCGTTGCTTGTCCGATTGTCCGGGAAAAAGACGGATTGGCCATGAGCAGCCGTAACAGAAGATTAAGTTCGGAACAACGGAAAGAGGCCGTAACTATTTCCCGAGCTTTATTTGAAAGTAAAAAGGCGATGCCGGCCAAATCGGTTGAAGAACTGAAAGCGGATGTTATCCGGGTTGTGGATTCGACCCCCGGCTTGAAAACCGAATACTTTGATATTGCAGACGGGCGTACCCTTCAACCGGTTTCCCGGTTTGAAGAAACCGATTATGTGGTCGGTTGTATTGCTGTTTTCTGCGGAGAGATCCGATTAATAGACAATATCGTCTATAAACCATAGGTTTATCGGTTTCTGATCTTACTGATCAGGATGCCGGAAATAAATCCGGCGATAACAACCAATAGTCCGATTGTTAAACTTGTATTGGTTTGAGAACCGTTGAAAAAGGGAATGGCCAATATGGCTACTCCTATCAGCATGATAATGCACCCGGCAATCATAGCAATTGGACTTCAGAGCGGAATTTCGAATACTTGTCCGTACTCGACCGGAAATTCGAATGATTTATCCAACGGATATATTCCGGCATATACATGAGCCAAACGAATCACTCCTCCGTGACAAAAAACCAATGGGGAATTGTATGGTCCGGATTTTAACTCATCGAGAAATGCATCTACCCGGATCTTCATTTGAGCATAGGATTCTCCGTCTTTGGCCGGATAATTCAGCCAGTCGTTGAACCAGCCGGCAGCTTCCGTTTTATCGATTTGCATCCATGATTTCATTTCCCAACTTCCAAAGTTCAATTCTTTGAGACGATCATCTCGAATGGCATCCGGATAACCGCAAAAATCAGCTAATTGGGTACATCGGGAAAGCGGACTGGTATATACAATGTCCGGGTTTTTCCCCTCCAACTCTTGTTTTACTTGGGTTGCCTCTTCTTCGAAACTTGAATTTAAAGAAACATCTGAGAATCCGTAACAAACACCTTGCGATACATCGACCGAAGTATGCCTTACCATTATTAATTTCATACTGTTCGCATTAATGATGATAAAATTATGGTGCAAGGTAATAATTTATCCCATTGCATCATAAATAACTTCCTGTATTTTCGACCGGACATTTAATTTCATCAAATCCTTGTGGGTTCGGGAAGGATATATTCGGTTCGATAAAAAGATGTAAATTAATTCATTTTTCGGGTCTACCCAAAAGCAGGTACCTGTAAAGCCGGTATGTCCGTAGGCCGAGAGTGGAGTGGATTCGCTACAAGGATTGGTTTTGTTTTTATTGGGTTCCGGCTTGTCAAATCCGAGTCCGCGACGGCTGATCGGGCTTTTGGTCTCTGTAAACAATTTACATGTTTCTTTGCTTAAGAATCTTCGGTCTCCGTAAGCCCCTCCGTTCAAAATCATTTGCAGTAGTTTTGCTAAATCGTTGGCATTGGAAAACAATCCGGCATTTCCGGATACCCCTCCCATAAAAGCAGCAGCTTCATCGTGTACAAAGCCGATCAATATTTGCTTTCGAAGAAATTGATCGTTTTCCGTCGGAGCTATATCTAAAGTGTCTGCTTTTTTTAAGGGATTGAACGTCGTAGTGGCCGCTCCCAAAGGAGCATAGAAAGTAGCGTCCAGGAATTGGTCGAAATCTTGTCCCGAAATATGCTCGACCGCTTCTTTCAATAGCATAAAATTCAGGTCGCTATAGACATAAGAACCTTTTTTTTTCAAATTGGAACCCGCAATATCTTTTAATATCCGTTTACGGAAGGAATCTTTTAAATATAAATCTCTTGCAATTTGAAGTTTATAATTCGGGTCTTTTCGTGTGGAAATAAATTCCGGTTTAAATTTAAAATCAGTGCGAGCATAAGTATTTACATCGTATTGAATGCGATGTGCCAAGTCTCTTCGTGAAGAAAATAAAGATCCCGAATAGCTGCTTTTATCTATTGCCGATTGATAAAAAGGGAAAAAAGAAACCAATCCCGATTCATGAAACAGGGCCTCGCGGACGGTGATGCTGTCTTTGTCTGTTTTTCTTAATTCCGGAACAAAACGGCTCAATGCGTCTTCCGTTTTTATTTTTTTTTCATCATATAATTTCATTATTGCCGGAACGGTTGCTGCAGCTTTGGTAACAGAAGCCAGATCATACAAATCCGAATTCCGGACAGGGTGTGTTCCTGCATAGTCAAAATATCCGAATGATTTATTGTAGACTACCGATCCGTTTTTGGCAATCAGTATCTGACATCCCGGGAATGCTTTTTTGTCGATGGCGTCTTTTACAATCGAATCGATTCTTTTTAGTTTTTGGGCCGACATTTTGACTTCTTCCGGAAGTGAATAAGTCAGTCTTACTTTGTCGGTAGAAATACCGGTTCCGACAGCAAATAGCCCCGAAACTTTCACCGGCAATTTTCCCTTTGCGGGCAGTCCTCCCATGATTACCTGAGCAGCCGCTTCTTGGGCTTGCTCCGTATTTTCATAAGCAATGAGAGCTGTTTTTGATATATCAATCAATCCCTTGTATTTTTTTAAAGAATAAGGAGTTATAAAAAAGCAAACATGTGTTTCTTTCTTAACGGTTACCGGCCTTAACTGAGAATAATAAGGAACTTTAGAAGAGTGAATGGCGAAAATAACGGTATTGTAGTTCTTTAGCTTTGCAATCACTGTTTTTACCGCTGATTCGCTTGCATTCAAAGGAATATTGTAATGATCGGCTTTTGCATATAATCCTATGGTTTCCTGAAAACCGGTTTTTCCTTTCTCTCCGATCGAGACAACAGCGATTTTTTTGTTTTCTAATTTCTTTACGGGAACGAGTTTTTCCGGATCTTTCAATAGCGTGATCGATTCTGCATTTAATCGCCGGATTAATTGTTCGGCATAAGAAGAATTGATTCGACCTTGCAGGTTTTTGGTGTTAATGGGTTTGTAATTGTTAAGACCGACAATATATTTATAGGAAAGTATTTTTATACACCGTTCTTCTATATCTTTTAATGTCAATATGCCATCATTCACGGCTTTTTTTACGGCTCTGAATTCTGCTGCCGGGTTTGCCGGACTGAGTAAGATGTCGTTTCCGGCCAAGATAGCCTGAACACAAATACTTCCATCATCCGATCGGGCTCCTTTCATGACCAATGCATCCGAAAAAGTGAGTCCTGAAAATTCCAATTTGTTTTGCAACAAGTCTTTAATAATAACCGGCGATAAAGAAGTTGGCTTTCCGGATCGGTTATCTAAGGCGGGAACCGATAAATGTCCGGTCATTACTCCCGAAAATCCGGCATTGATATATTGGACAAACGGATAAAGTTCGACTTGAGTTAAGCGTGCCGAGTCATGTCTGATTACCGGCAAGGTTGCATGGGAATCTTCTGAAGTATCTCCATGACCCGGGAAATGTTTTGCTACCGCAATCACGCCCGTACTTTCCAATCCTTTGGAATATGCAATTCCTTTGCTTGCCACCGAGTAAGGATTTTCTCCAAAAGAACGGGTTCCGATTACCGGGTTGTCGGGATTGCAGTTGACATCCAATACCGGAGCAAAATTGATATGTATTCCCATTTTTCTGCATTGCTGTCCTACTTCTTCTCCATAACGATATAGCCAGTCATTATCCGTGATGGCTCCCAATACCATATTCCTCGGAAATTTAGGGGTACCTCGTAAGCGCATGGATAATCCCCATTCACCATCTAATGAAATTAAGAGCGGAACTTTGCTGTTTTTTTGATAAAGATTGGTACTGATTGCTTGTTCGGTGAGGTCTCCCTTTGCGAAGAGGATGCCGCCAACATGTTGTTCCTTAATGTTTTTTAATATATTTTTTTGTACCACACTGTTGGTTCCCGGATCTGCAACAATCATGAAGAGTTGTCCGATTCGTTCATCAAGTGTCATGGAATCGAATACCGAATCTACCCATTGGGTCATTTTCTGTCGATCCGTTTCACGGTAGAGAGTAGGTATTTCTCCGGCCTTACCGGGAAAAACCGATTGTAAAAATAAAAAAAGCAAAAACAACAATCGTATTGGTTTCATATTTTTAAAATGAAGCAGTATGAAAATTATAGAAGATACTATTATCCCGTTTTTATTCTATCACTGCAAAAATAGTATCTTTTTGTAAGATTATAGTAACTCTTTGGTTGGATTAACTAAATATAAGTGTTGAGTGGCACGTGTGAACGCTGTGTACAGCCAACGATAAAAATCGATTCCCAGATAAGATTCCGGTACATAAGATAAATCGACAAAAATGTTTTTCCATTGTCCCCCTTGCGCTTTGTGACAAGTGAGCGCATACGCATACTTTACCTGTACTACATTGTAAAAGGGATCGTCTTTCATTTTTTTCATTTTTTCCCGTTTCCCGGGAATATCAGCATAATCTTCCAGAATAGAATAAAAAAGTTTATCATTCAATTCCTTGGATAATCCGGGACTTTCATCCGATAAGGTATCTAATAATATCATTAGTTCGGTTTCCAACTCGTAATCCGGGAAACGTACAGATAGATCACAAAAGCGAAATCCGTATAATTCACGGATCCTTCGTATGCGGAGCACTTCCATCAAATCCCCATTGGCAATGAAGTCGATTTCTTTTAATTCTTTTCCCCAGTAATAGTTATTTTTTGCAACAATTAACAGGTCTCCCGAGGTGATTTCTTCTTCTCTGTACAATATTCGATTGCGAATTCCGCTGTTAAAAATTCCGGCTCTTTTATTGGAACGAGAGATAACAAGCGTTTCTTCAATGCCGTCCCGATCATATGCTTCATTTAAGGTATCCAATAATTCATCTCCTTTAACAACCGTTACATCCGGTAATCGGCCTGTAATTAATTTCGGGTAACTATTCGTATTCCCGGTTGTCAAGGATTCTCTGAGGTGTGTTGCATTCAGCAGGATTCCCGACATTTCTTCTTGTCTTACTACTTGGGTCAGCATTCCTTTGTACACTTCCGATACAAATCCTTTCAGTATATTCGGGTTGAGTCCCGGACTGTCGGATTGCGAAACGGGAGGAAGCTGTGCCGAGTCTCCAATTAAGAACAAGCGGCATCCTTCTCCCGAATATACATATCGAAACAAATCATCCAACAATCTGCCGGACCCGAAAGAGAAAGAGTCCAATCCGTCGTTCGGGATCATGGAAGCTTCATCTACAATAAACAAGGTATGTTTATGTAAATTATCGGCCAATACAAATCCGGTGGGTTCATTAGAAAATATTTTCTGTCTGTATATCTTTTTATGAATGGTATAAGCGGGTTGGTCCGCATAAGAAGCCAATACCTTGGCTGCCCGCCCGCTAGGAGCCAGCAGCACTGTTTTTTGTTGCAATTGAACCATGGTTTTTACCACTGCCCCCACCAACGAAGATTTTCCCGTTCCGGCATATCCTTCCAATACAAACAAGGAGTCGTTATTGTGAGAACACAAAAATTCTCCCAATTTTTCCAATACATGTTGTTGTTGTTCCGTTGGAATATGAGAAAAATTCTCAAGCGTTTTTTGTACAAAAAAGTTGCTTAGCATGATTCTTATTTTTCATCCGTAAAGGTACGAATAATTGAATAAGGAATCGGTTATTTCCGGCTAGCGAACGGAATATAAAATCTTCAAGTTTTTAACAGCCTCTTTGCTGCCGTTTTCTCTTGCAAATTTCAAATAAACTTCTGCTTTATCGTATTCTTTTTGTAAAAGGAAAAGTACACCTAGATTATTATAAGCTTTCGGGTCGAATTCACATTTTTCCAAATGTGCTGCTGCTTTTGTCAACTCTCCTTTTTCCAAAGCTACGGCAGCCGAATTGATATTCGCAATTACATCATTGGGATAAAGTCGGGAAGCCGTTTCAAAAACACGGTTAAATTCGACCGATCCTTTTTGATAAGAATTGGCAATAATATACATTTCATTCAGACTTAACATTTCCGGTTTGGTGTCGATCAATTCCCGTCCTTTTTCTACCGAGAAAGCCGGGGCTGTATATTCAATCTTATAATCGGTACGGCGTAGTTGAGGAAATACTTCTTCCAATAAATATTGATAAGGAATCCCTCTTTGGTATTTTTTTAATTCGGTTTTTCGTGTAGCCAGATCTTGTATCTGAATTATATTAATAATATCCGCTTTTTCTTTTTCTGTTAAGGAAGTATATTGTAAAGAGTCGGCCAGTCCCATCCAATTTTCTCCTCCGAAACGAATGGCAAAAATATTTTCCGGGAAATTATATGTTTCTTTCAGGTAATTCTTTATGGTGATAGCCCGACCTTCGGATAGCCTTTCGTTATTACCGATATAATTGTCCGGCGAAGCCCACCCTATCAGTGTAATTCCGGTTATCCGTACATCCGGTTCTTTATTGGCAAAATCGATGGAATTGCGGATTTTCTTTAACTCGTTTCTATTGTCCCCTAAATTTTGTATCAAGTTGGTTTGTCCTATTTCGAACATAACATGCGCTTTCCCCACAATTTCTCTTCTTTTTACTCTTTCCACTACCGGTACGATATAAGAAACTTCCGGTTTTGATCCATTATATTCCTCTTCTTCTTGTATTTGTTTGTTGCGGTCCGTTGCTTGAGATGAAGCGGAAGATCCGTATTCTTTATTATATCCTCCGGACGAAGCCGGTGTTCGGCGAACTGTTGGTTTTCGTCCTATTCTGAAACGTATTCCTATTTCCCCGCCATAAGACAGGGCATTTATTTTTCCGACGGAAGTTGAATTCAGTGCTCCTCTATACCGGAGCTCGTCGGCCTCATCCGTGTAAAAAATTTCTCCTTCTTTTTTGGAAATATCATTCAGCCCGTAGTCCAAAAAGGCTCCGATACATAAGTCTGTATTTTCCCCTAATTTATATAAAACACCTAACGATAGGGTGCCGGCTATCTCCGATTTCAATCGGATATTTTCTTTGGTATGATAGTCCGGTCGGGTACCGAATCCATGTTGAGGAACCGCAGGAGAACCCGGAGCTCCGATATCGGTTCCGGGATCCGGATAATAACCGGAAACATTCAATTCTGCATTTTGAATTTTATATTGAAAGTTTACGGGAAGTTGATACTTAGCTCCCACTCCACCAAACATTCCGAAACCGCTCTCTCCCCAAAAACGTTGGAACATAACCATTACGGGAATATTCAGCATATAACCTGTTTGTTCCTCTTCCCAATTGGCTATCCGCACCCTCATTTCGTATTCCCTCGGTTTTCCCGAAATAATATCATCATCTATTCTGTTGCCTAAATTGTAATATCCCGACCCGAAATTATCCTTCCACTTTCCCGAAGAGTTGAAATACTGCATGCCGATCCCGGTCCCCAATCCCACATAATCATTAAAATAATAAGTATATTTCAAATCAATACCGTATCCGATTTTTAATTGAGCGGTGCCGGGTGTAGCAGGTCCGTTGAGATCATATTTTAAACCGGTCGGACCGGCTTTTCCGGAAACGGAAAAAAAAGAACCTTTCCCAGTTCCGTTTTGGCTCCAACTTCCGGTTGAAAATAGTAAGAAAAGTCCAACGAGTTGTATCTTTATTATCAATTTCATATATACATAATTTTATTTTTAAAGGTCATATGGAATCTGCATCATGTTCATGCTCTTTGGTGCAACTTTTGCATGCGGGTTTCATACGTTCTTTTTATTTTTTGTCATCCTCTCGGAACTCGGTTCGTTTTTATCCCTTTTGTTACTGTTTTCATGATTAATTGACGATAAACTTTTTATAAACAACCTTTCCTGTCGGTGGAGTAACTTTTAAAACATATATTCCCGATCCGGTTTGTACCGGAATACTATTCAGTTCTCCAACAGCATAGGTGGAGAATACGGTTACGTATAGCAGATCCACTATTTCGATTTTAACTCGTGTGAAATCAATATTTCCTTTAATCTCAACGGTTAAGTTGGCATTTGATTTAACCGGATTGGGATATAAATTAATAGAACTTATCATTTCAATTTGTTTTTCAAATCTCATCGGACAACTTTCATCATATGTTCCGTCTAAATAATAAGCCCTGTAAAAGTAATTTCCGGATAATCCTCCGGGATCGGTGTAGTAAGCAGAAGAACCTTCTGTAAGGATGGGTTCTCCTTCCCTATACCATTGGAAAGATACATAACGACCATCTTCATTTGGAATAATCAACACATCATCCCATTTGACATAAATACGATTGGAGTTAGCTGATATTCTTATCGGCTCGCTAATTAATGAGTTGCAAATTCCCGAGACCTTTACATAGTAGTTTCCTTCCTTTTCATCAAGAAAAATTGACTCATAGACTTTTTCGTTCGCATTAAGAATCGGATTGTTATTATGGTACCATTGATAAGTCAACGGATTACCTTCAGCTTTAATTGATAAAGCGATTTTATCTCCCGAACAATAGGAAGAAGTATTCCCTTCTATATCGGATATTGTTATCGGGCTATTTAAAATAATGTTTACAGGAGAAACATGACTGCAATCCAACTTATTTTTTCCAAGTATATA